>JAUXBM010000192.1 GCA_030619415.1 Chlorobiota bacterium | reverse complement strand
CCGCAACACTTAAAAACAAAACTAGTATGATGACTATCCTTCTCATTTTCTGTAGTGCCTGTTTTCCAGGAGTTCATTTTTGATATAGAGTGGATTGAAATAGTGTTCCGACCTGTTTTCATTTGGCCTTCTTTCGTAATACCGATTGTAAACAAAATCGGTGGCCCCATTATATTCCCAATCGAAATACCTGGGTACATTTACACGAAATGTTTTGTGTTTTAACCGTTTCCCCGGAAGGAAAGGAATGGCAAAATGAAAACCGGCATTGGGGTGTGCACCTTCGCTATCGTTAAGTACAGTATATGCAGCATAAAAACCAATGGAGGTTCCGCCAAACATCCTTGTCAGATCAAACCTGCCACCATAATCGCCCTGTAAGAACCTGCCGGCTTTTACATCAAACCGCAGGTTAAACCTGGGCAGGAAATATCCTGCTGACACTGAAAAAGTAACCGTATTAAGTGCCCCGAATTCCCAACCGTTTTCACGATAGACCGATGAGCCGGTAAGGCCTGCATTAAATCCGATGTCCCATCTTGGATTTTTGAACGGATGCCTGATGCTTGCATCAATTCCGTAACGGTGGAAATTGAAATTGCCTATGCTGACATTCCCAAACCACGGGCCACCCAACCTGAAATCCTGCGACAAAACAATAAATCCCGGGCGGATCAATTTTCCTTCTTCGCCATACACCATACAATTGCTATATATGGGGAAGATGACCTGCGCAGTAAGCAACATTCCCTTCCAAAAAGAGACCTCCAGGGCAGGGGCTATATTAAACTGGACTTCATATATTGTACCGAAAGGAAGGTTTGTGAGGTAGAACTGCGGGTAAAAGACAAAATCAAACTTCACAGTATTGCGTTGCATGGGTTTGGAATCTTTGATCCTGTCCCAACTGTTTTTTGTTTTATAACTTACCGTGATAGCCGAATCAATCGCACCGCCAACAACAGTATCATACCTGAATTTTTTCCAGGCCCCGGCATCAACCTTTGTCACGATTTGCGGGATGTCGAACCTGAGTTGTACCACATTCAGCCTGGCATTTTCAGGGGCATATTTCGAAATGGTATCAAGCGCAGTTGCGAGCGCCCTGACATTCCACGCGTAGATGTTGTTTTCGAAACTGATAGTGTATTCATCACCCGCACTATAAACCCTGATATTCTCAAAACCAACATCAATCAGCTTGTCTCCCAATTGTCCTGAGGATGCCTGGGAATGTGCAATAGATGCAAATCCGATAATTAGCAGTATGGTTACAATGCGTTTTTTCAATGGTCGTTTGTTAAATAAAAGTCACCCAATTCAGAATCTATAATTTATCTAAATCATTGTTTAAAGCTCTCAGCACCCGGTTGTCAATCTTTTTCAGGTCGCAATGTGCCTTGCCCGGTTTGTACAAATTCCTGTTCAAATAATAATTATCAGCCGGACACCCTCCCATACAAGCATTGATTTCATTACAGGAAGCACATCCGGGGAAAGAATCATTGGTAATCTGCGACATTTTCACCCGCAATTCAATGTTGGTGATGCCATCGTGAATATTACCAAGTTTAAGCGCATCGTTTTCAAACTCTTCGTAGCCCAGGAATTTGCTGCAAGGGTAAATATCACCGTTCGTATTGACAGAGATTGTATTTCTTCCGGCTCCGCATCCCCACTGGTGTTCATGGCATTCGATGCCCTTCATATCTTTTTCGAAAAGGATTATACGCATCGGCTGGCCTGATTTTTTTTCGGATATATAAAACTTACCGACTTTGAGCAATTGCTCTTCATAAGTTTTAAGTGCCTTGTTATTCCACTCCAAATCCATTGCCAGGCCCATCAAAAACTGGTTGATGCCTAACGAATAGAGATATATAACATTATTACACAAAAGGTGCACGGTTTCAGGTGTGATGGTCATCCTTGCACCAAGCCATGGCTGATATTTTTTTAACAGGTTAATTTTGGAAACGATTTTTTTAAAGCTTCCCCTGCCATCTTTATATTTTCTGGAGGCATTATGCGTTTCCTCGTTTCCGTCAATGCTAAGCAGAAAATTGATTTTCCCTTTTGTGCGTTTTAAAACTTCCTCCGTAATGAGTGTGCCATTTGTTGTTAGTGAAATGCTTAATCTTTTGTTGCCGGCATGGGCTTCAAGCTTTTCAACATAGTCAACTATTCTGAATATATTTTCTTTTTCAAGGAGAGGTTCGCCACCAAAGAGTGTTAAATTCAGCAATTGTTTATCACCTGAATAGAAGACCAGAAAATTGATGGATGCAATAATATTTTTCCACGACATGGTCTTTGGCCGTTTTCCCCGGACAAAACAATAATTGCATGCCAGGTTGCAGTTTTCCGTCATGAAAAGTTCAAGGTTGGTAATTGGCCCGAAATGAAGGATATTAAAAAACTGGTTTGCTAGGAGTTCAAAATCAAATTTTGATATTTCTTTTATGCCCTGGTTTTGAATACTCTGAATAAGTGACTCTGCAATCCTTTGATCGTAAGGGCCGCGTGCACCATTAATACGTGCAATATAATTTATTGCTGTTGGTCTGAATTGTTCAGCAGTGACCGTTATGTCCGCGGGATTTGTATTGATTTTTACTGGTTTATAAGATAATGACACTTGTTGATGTTGAATCAGCTTCCGGCCCCACCCACGTTATTAGCGTAAGATGATGACGGATGACAATAAAAATTGTTTGCAGGTGTACAGGTAAAAACTACGTAACACGAAAATATTTCTGTTCCGCAATGGAACTCGCCTGTAGATGGACAACTGAATCCCTGGGAATCGGTACAGATATAATAATTGTCACAATAATGTCCCCCGTTTTCTCCTTCTTTTAGTACATTACATGAGTTATCTTTTTTGCATCCTGCCAAAAAAGCAGGTATAGCTGTCGATATTAAAGTTCCATAAAAAATTGTTTTTCCGGTATCTGAAATAAAACTCCTCCGATTAATCGATTTGTCGTTTTTCTTGCTCATAATTTTACCTGTAAATCTTAATAATACATCAAGATTTGATTGTTTAAAATTAACAAAAACAACAAGTCAAAATCCTTAGCAATAAAATAAATAAGGCCAGGGCTGAATTGATCACAGCTTTAATCACTTCAGAATTATGGATAACTCGAATAAATCAGAGGTTCCGTTATCATTATCAGAAACTGACAAAATGACCAGTTTGTTTTTATCTGCTGATTTTATGGTGAGCCCCTCCAATTTTTTTGTTAAAACTTTTCCTTCTGAGTGTACTAGTTTTGCAGAATATTTTCCATCCAATAAACCTGATATTGGAATGATCCCGATATAGCTTCCCCTGATCTGGCCATCATCGTAAACATTATCTGTATCTTCCAGTGAAGCAGTAAAAAGAATTCCGTTGTTATCAGGCATCATACATGCACCCGAAAAGCCGGCTTTTGATCCTTGATAATCAGGCAATAAAAACGGATAAGTATTTAGTTCAGGAATATGATCATCCTGACTCAGCAAGTATTTAAGCAATGATTCTTTGGTGAGGGAAACAACAAGATTACCACTAATATTTCCGCGGTGAAGCAAATAAGCATGGGAATCCGAAACAGCAAGTCCTTCAATATTGATTTCATCATTTTGCGATATACCGCTTGTTTCCTTTATTTTTTCATAGAGTGGGCGTAGGGTTTTTTTAGCAATTATTTCTCTGGTTTGCAATTTGATGAGTACAGCCGTATCCCTTGTTTTTTTGGTGGAGCCCGATGATAAAACCAGCAAAAAGTCAGTGCCTTCATACTCAATTATTTCCATGCATTCATAATCGGCTTTGATCCGTTTGGGTGTTCGGCCATTTACCATGCTGTCGATCGCTGAAAGCTTTTTCTCGTTGGTCACTTGTCCTGTGTCATCTAAAATAAAAAGCAGCGGACTGTCGTCACCAACAATAAAAATAGATGACCCCTGATAAAATAT
>JAUXBM010000077.1 GCA_030619415.1 Chlorobiota bacterium | reverse complement strand
AATCATTGGTTTTGCAATTAAGTTTATTGTTTCAAAACCTGACAGAGTCACTGAGTTCTGCCCAGTTAAACTTTTTAAAAGCAATCATTGGTAAAGTGAAAATGTTTAGCTCGAAAGACACAATTGAAAAATATCAATTGGGTACTTCTGCCAATGTAATTCGTATAAAAAAAGCACTTATCGGAAAAGAGATTATTGACGACCGGGTAGGGGTCATTGAAATACTTGATCCAATTTTTACAATTTGGCTGAAGGAATATTATTTCAGGAATTAACCATATCAGCCGGCAGCCAGTTTTTCTACTCCACTACCTTCAAGCCCAACTCATCCAATTGCTCATCCGCAATAGGCGATGGGGAATCGATCATCACATCGCGGCCGGAATTGTTTTTTGGGAAGGCAATAAAATCACGAATGGAATCCTGGCCGGCGAATAAGGCAACCAGCCTGTCGAAACCCAGGGCAATACCACCATGTGGTGGGGCACCATATTCGAAAGCATTCATTAAAAAACCGAACTGGGCCTGGGCTTCTTCATCAGAAAAACCAAGCACTTTAAACATTTTCTTCTGCAATTCCCGGTTGTGTATCCTGATGGAACCGCCGCCAATTTCCACGCCGTTAATGACCAGGTCGTAAGCGTTTGCATTGATACTGCCGGGATCAGAATCCAGCAAATGTTTGTGCTCAGGTTTTGGCGAAGTAAACGGGTGGTGCATGGCATTAAACCTTCCTGAATCTTCGTCCCACTCCAGCAATGGAAAATCAATTACCCAGAGTGGTCTAAAAACATCCGGGTTACGCAAGCCGAGCCTGTTGCCCATTTCCAGCCTGAGCTCGCTCAATTGCTTGCGGACTTTTTCAGTTTCACCTGAAAGCACCAACATCAAATCGCCTGGTTTCGCTGCGAATTTATCCGCCCAGGTTTTGAGGTCTTCTGCAGAATAAAATTTATCAACTGACGATTTAAACGAACCGTCTTCATTATATTTTACATAAACCAAACCTTTGGCTCCAATCTGTGGCTTCCTTACAAAATCGGTTAACTTATCCAATTCCTTTCGGGAATACCCAGCACAAGTTTCGGCATTGATTCCAACTACCAATTCGGCATCATCAAATATTTTAAAACCTTTGTTTTGGGCTATATCATTCAGTTCAACAAACTCCATTCCGAAACGGATATCGGGTTTGTCACTGCCGTATTTCTTCATGGCATCGGCATAGGTCATGTGCGGGAGTTTTTCAATGTCAACGGCTAAAACTTCCTTAAATAAATATCTTACTAAACCTTCAAAAGTATCGAGTATGTCATCCTGTTCAACGAAAGCCATTTCACAGTCAATCTGTGTAAATTCGGGTTGGCGGTCGGCACGAAGGTCTTCATCGCGGAAACATTTTACCAGCTGGTAATAACGATCATAACCCGCCACCATCAACAATTGCTTAAACGTTTGCGGCGACTGTGGCAAGGCGTAAAACTGCCCTTCGTTCATCCTTGAAGGTACTACAAAATCGCGTGCACCTTCAGGTGTTGACTTGATTAAATAGGGTGTTTCTATCTCGAAAAATCCAATGCTGTCGAGGTATTTCCTGGTCTCGAGTGACATGCGGTGGCGAAGCGCCAAATTTTCCCTGAGAGGCTTTCTACGCAAATCAAGATAGCGATATTTCATACGCAATTCTTCGCCACCATCAGTCTCGTCTTCGATGGTAAAGGGAGGTGTTTTTGATGCATTCAAAATATTTATTTCGACAAGGTCAATCTCAATATCGCCGGTTTCCATTTTTGGATTTTTTGAGAGCCTTTCAATCACTTTTCCTTTCGCCTGAATGACGTATTCACGACCCAAGGTTCTGGCAGTATCAATCAAATGTTGATCAGTCCGGCCTTCTTCCATCAGTAACTGGGTAATTCCATAACGGTCTCTCAGGTCGATCCAGATCAATCCGCCTTTGTCGCGTACCCGCTGTACCCATCCCGAAAGAGTGATTTCTTTGTTTACATCTTCAATTCTTAATTCGCTGTTATTGTGTGACCTTAGCATTGTGGTTCCATTTAAAATTTGAGCTTGCGAAATTAAGAAAAAGGTGTTGATACAGACAATCGAATTTGGAATCAATCAACCCAAAAATCGGGTTTGGTGGCAGTGCCGCCTTTTTGCGTACAATCGGTACAGCCCCTAGGGGGTGTCGCCCTTCTGCCTCCGGGAGATTCAACGGCAAATAGTGGATATGAAACCGGGTCGGCCATACCCATTTGTGAATACGCTTCAAAATCAGCATCGTCAAGATCGCAAATAGAATAATGAAACTTAACGGGTGCCAACGGCCGATCAACAAAAATTCGCTTTTCACTGATTCCCGCCACATGAAAATAACCCAATACAGGCTCAGTAGGATCCATTGTATTAACAACGTTTCCCCGAATCTGGTATGGTTGTTTGGAATATAATGACTCCTCATCCGAATTGTGTTCTTTTACCCCTGTCCAAAACGCATACGCTTCTTTACTAATCGTAAACTGCTTGACCAATAAACTGTAGCGAACCGAGAGTTGTCGGGTTTCCGTGTTTACATAATGGAGCGGATAGCCTTTTATTGCCGGTTCCGACAAGCCGGCTGTGCCGTACAGAAAAATATCATCAACAGCGTACGACGACCAACAATTGTATAATGTATCCGTATTTACCATCCAATTGAGTTTTCCGTCAAAATACCACCGAATAAGAAAGTCAGCATTGTAATGATAGGTTGCATCCAGGTTCCACAAATAGTAATTCGTATCCTGTTCTGCCAATTTTGTATCCAGATAAAACTGGTACCCTTCCATATCGTAATGCGAATCCTGCTGCTGTTTGCTTTCAACTTTTGCATAAACCGAGTCGATCAGGCCGGGTTTTTTCAGTTCTTCAAAAGATGACTCATAAGTTATATCAGCAGGTGTATGAATAGTAACTTTATACGATCTGCCAATCTCCCCCTGAATACCATTTTCTGATGTTATGTAAATGCCCGGTTCTTCTTCACTAAGTATTTCTGAGTTTCCGAGGTTGTCTGAGATAATTACTTCGCAACTGGTAAAAGGAATGAATTCGGGTTCGGTAACCGGCGAAGATCTTGACAGCCTGATGATGTAAGGCCCAGGTTCATTGGTAATTTCGCCATCAACTACCAATTTGTTTTCGTATTTATCTATTTCAGGCCAGTATGCCTCTACACAGGAGGAAAGCCACACAAACTGTATGACGCCAATAAAAAGAAGGAATCTGGATTTCACTTTCAACCTGTATAAAATATTATCAAATATACATTTACCTGACGACCGATACCCGTCAATCGTTGCAGGAAGTAATTTTTTATTGGAATTTTGTAATACTTTTAAGGATTGTTTGACCAATAAGCATGAGAAAATCCGCCGGGCAAAAAAACATTGTTCCAAAAGCCATTCAGAATATCGACCAATGGAAATGGTCAAGGAAACAATTCATCAGGTCGATGGTCGCAGGTGGATTGGTAGCCCGGCTGCCATTTTCAAAACTTATCGGACAGGTTCAGAAAAATGATAACCCAATACTCACATCTGACCAACTTTCAATTATAAGATCAGTACAAGCGGCTCTTTTTCCAAAGGATGAGTTTGGTCCGGGAGCCACAGATATAAATGCTGCCACCTACCTGCTTTGGGTTTTGGCAGATCCGCAGAAAGATCCTGATGAAGTTGAATACATCATCAATGGGATAGGATGGGTTGATGAAACTGCTTTTGAAGAATATGAAACTGCTTTTATCGATTTATCACCGGATGATCGTGAACAATTGATTGCATTGATATCACGAACAAATTGGGGGGAAAGTTGGTTGTCAGTGATCCTGACATTTATATTTGAGGCTTTATTGAGTGATCCGCAATACGGTAGTAATCCCAACAGCATTGGCTGGAAATGGCTGGATCACAATACCGGCCAACCGAGACCGTCAAAAGAACTGCTTTATCCCAAAATATTAACCACTATCCGTAAATCATAATATAAACCCGCTTATCAGTTACCCAGACCTCAAGGTCTGGGCAGTGAAACTAAAAAATTAATAGTGTGATAAAAGAGCAATTCGACATTTGCGTAGTAGGCAGCGGAGCCGGAGCCGGTCCTGTGATTTATGAACTCTCAAAAGCCGGTTACAAAGTGGTCGTTTTGGAAAAAGGACCCTGGCTCAAAACCAAAGATTTTACCAAAGACGAGATCGTTGCTACGCGTCGTAGCGTTTATACCCCCAATCTGCGTGATGAACAACATGTGATCGAACGCAAGAATGGTGAAGGGGAATGGGAGGCAAAATCCACTTATTTAACCGGCAATGACTTCTGGAATGGAAACATGGTTGGAGGTTCATCCAATTTGATGAGTGGTTACTTCCACCGAATGAAACCCAAAGATTTTAAATTGCTTTCCACTTACGGACCAATCAAAGGTGCAAATATTGTTGACTGGCCGATTAATTATCATGACATGGAGTCATTCTTCACCAAAGTGGAATCGGTAGTTGGCGTTTCCGGGCAGGCAGTTGAACATTCGTCTCTTGAACCCCGGTCCAAAAGTGCGTTTCCATATCCACCCCTTGCCGAAAATATTGTTTCTTCCTGGATTGATAAAGCGGCGGGCAAGCTGGGCTATCAGATGGTGCCGGTTCCACGCGCCATTTTATCGCGGCCTGAGGGTGATCGGAATAGCTGTTACTATTCAAATTACTGCGGGAGTTATGGTTGTTCGTCGGGAGCAAAAAGCAGCGCAAGGGTGGCACTCATCGACAAAGCATTGGAGACCGGTAATTGTAAAGTCTTGCCCAATTCAAAAGTGTTTAAACTCGAAACCAACGGCAGGCATAAGCTCGAAAGGGTATGGTATTACGATCAAAATGGTGATCAGCAATTTATTGAAGCCAGACTATTTGTAGTTGCTGCGCAGGCCGTGGAAACATCGCGACTTTTATTGATGAGCATAAATCCTGAATTCCCAAATGGACTTGCAAACAATTCGGGACAAGTTGGCAAGAATATGATTTATTCAGCAGGTGGTACGGGTTCGGGACAATTCTTTTTTGATAACTTATCCGAAAAAAAAGTAACCCAATTAAAAGTTCCAGGACTGTTTGTAAACCGCGCCATTCAACATTGGTACGAAATTGATGATGCTGATTTTGGTGAGAAGGTCAAGGGAGGAACTGTTGATTTTTTATTTGAACACGCAAACGGTATATCAAAAGCCATCCGCCGGAAATGGGATGATGAAGGAAACCTGGTTTACGGTAAAGCATTAAAAAAACGAATGAAAGAATATTTTACAAAGCAACGCAGGTTAAGGTTTGAAGTATTTGCCGACTGGCTGCCAAACGACGATTGTTTTGTAACACTGGATAAAAAAGTGAAAGATAAATGGGGTGATCCGGTGGCAAAAATCCGAATTGGATATCACGAACATGATTTGAAAGTTGGACGATACCTGGCAGAAAAGGCCGAAAAAGTACTTGAACAAATGGGGGCCAATAATATTCGCTCCTCCGTAAGTGGTGCCCCACCTCCAAATCTACAGGCAGGAGGTTGCCGGTTTGGTGATGATCCGGATACTTCTGTTCTGGATAAGAATTGCAAAGCCCATGAAGTTGAAAACCTCTACGTGACCGATGGCAGCTTTATGCCTACGGGAGGAAGCGTAACCTATTCGTGGACCATTTATGCCAACGCATTCCGTGTAGCGGAAAGAATCAAAGAACATGCAGCAAAAACCTAAAACACCAAAAACGGAACATGAAGTTTTCTCTCCCGGAAGAATTGCCGGTCTCGAACTAAAAAACAGGATAATCAGAGCAGGGTGCTTCGAAGGCATGTGCCAGGACGGGCAAGTAACAGATGCTTTAATTGAGCACCACCGCCGGGTGACCGAGGGCGGCGTGGCCATGACGACAGTAGCTTACTGTTCGGTTAGTTATGACGGAAGAGTATTTGGTCATGAACTGTGGATGAGGGAGGAGATCGCACCCGATCTAAAAAAAATGACAGATGCCATTCATGCTGAAGGCGCAGCAGCCTCTATTCAACTGGGGCATTGCGGATTTTTTACAAGTAAGTCAGTTATTGGAGAAAGGCCGATGGGGGCTTCGCCAAAACTGTGTGTGTTTACCATGTCGTATTGCCGGGAGATGACTAAAAACGACATCGAAGAAAAAGTTCAGGATTTTGTTAATGCCTCAATCCTTGCTAAAAAAGCAGGTTTTGATGCGATAGAAATTCATTCCGGGCACGGTTACCTGTTGAGCCAGTTTCTATCTCTCTGGACGAACAAGCGAAAAGATGAATTCGGTGGCAGTTTGGAAAACCGGTTGCGTTTTCCGGTTAAAGTAATTGAAAAAGTGAGAAAGGCTGTTGGTCCTGATTTTCCCATTCTTGTCAAAATGAACCAAACCGATGGAATGCCTGAGGGTATTCATATTGAAGATGCAATTGTCATCGCGAAAGCATTTGAAAAAGCCGGGGCAAGTGCCTTAATTCCGAGTGCAGGGTTTACTTCAAAAGTTCCTTTTTTGATGTTACGTGGAAACCTTCCGATAAAGGAAATGAGCAACAACCAGGAAAAATTAATGAACAAGATTGGACTGAAACTCTTTGGCCGGTTTATGGTTCCAGGGCATACTTACGAGCCGATGTTCCTGTTTGAAGGAGCAAAACAAATTAAAGAGGCTGTCAATATTCCGGTGATATACATAGGTGGGGTTGAATCAATTCACGACATGAATAAAACCATGGAGGCGGGTTTTGAATTTTTACAAATCGGACGGGCTACCATCCAGGATCCTGATTTTGTAAAGAAATTGGAAAGTGGTGAAATAACAAAAACAGAATGCGACCACTGCAACCGCTGTGTAGCAGCCATGGATGCCGGCGGGGTGTATTGTGTATCGAATGAGGTGGGATTCCTGACCTGACCTTTCGGGTGGCCTTGCTCCCGAAAGGTCGAAAAATAAATGTCTAAGCTGGCTGGAATCCCCCTAACCCCCTTTTTCAAAAGGGGAATTAGCTCCCAATGAATAAGATGCTCCCACCATCAAACAACGGCCCATCATACAGTTCAATAATTTCGTAACCAGATAAAAATTGCCTGGCTTTTTTGCCTTCAGGAAAATGATCCAGGCTTCCGGTAAAAAAGACTTTGTCCTGAAAAATTCCACATGTTCCTCCAAAAAAACCATGCTCAAAACCAGGAAGTAAAATGCCTTTCGGGTCAATGTACAAGACTTCCAACCCTTTTTTTTGTAAGGTTTTTTCAATGCCTGTATCTGAAGTAATAAACCCATCGCCATTCAGGGCTACCAAATTGCACCGGGCATAGGCCTGGTTGACTTCAATCGCCTCAAGTTGGCCACAATTGGATAAAATTACCGGATCGGTATATTTTGGATTGTGAATAAGATACTTTTCAGTGATCACGGCATTGTATTGCGCAGTGAATGGATATGCTTT
>JAUXBM010000018.1 GCA_030619415.1 Chlorobiota bacterium | reverse complement strand
TTAACTATGGCTTACGTAATTAATGATGACTGTACCGCTTGTGGCAGCTGCATTGACGAATGCCCGGTGGATGCCATCGCTGAAGGTGATATCTACGTAATCGATCCTGATCTTTGTACCGATTGTGGCGCTTGTGCAGATGTTTGCCCGGTTGAGGCTATTCATCCCGAATAATCTTTCGACAGCATTTCAATAATTTAGAACCCGGAAACTATTCCGGGTTTTTTTTATAAAAGAAAACTTATTTTTATCGATTCTAAATAATTAGCTTTGCCTGATTATTTCCTAATTTTGTCGTTATTAATAACATAAATTGGCAATGGATAAACTCGATTTTCTCAGTGGTACCGATCCTGCTTTAATTGAACAACTCTACGAAACCTATCAGTCCAACCCTGATTTGCTTGACGAGGGATGGCGAAAATTTTTTGAAGGATTTGATTTCGCATCTCAACATTACCCATCCGGGAAGGGAGCAGGAATTGAAACTTCTGATGAATTTAAAGTCATTAACCTGATTAATGATTATAGGCGCAGGGGGCATTTGTTTACCGAAACCAATCCGGTAAGGAAACGCCGGACTTATTCTCCGACACTCGCTATTGAAAATTACGGACTGGAGAAGAAAGACCTAGAAAGGGTTTTTCAGGCGGGCAAGGAAGTTGAAATGGGCCCGGCAAAGCTAAAGGATATTGTAACCATGCTCGAACAAACTTATTGTCGTTCGATTGGTGTGGAATTTGTTTTTATCAGGGACCCTAAAATTGTGAGTTGGTTAGGCCACCGGATTGAATCGTCCCGCAACACACCGCATTATTCGGTTGATGAGAAACGGTTTACACTACTCAAGTTACAACGGGCGGTTCTCTTTGAAAGTTTTCTACAGAAGAAATTCCCCGGTCATAAACGCTTCTCACTCGAGGGTGGTGAGTCACTCATACCTGCCCTGGAATCGATCATGGAAAAAGGCACCGAATTGGGGATGAAGGAATTGATTATCGGAATGCCTCACCGTGGCCGCTTAAACGTTCTGGCCAATATCATGCGGAAACCCTTCTTTGATATCTTTTCAGAATTTGAAGGTGTGGAGTACGATGACGAAGGCTTACTTGGCGATGTTAAATACCACCTCGGTTACATCAATGAAAGAACCTCCTCAAAGAACAAAAAAATAAAGTTCACCCTCACGCCTAATCCTTCTCATCTTGAGGCTGTTGATCCGGTGGTTGAAGGAATAACACGGGCCAAGATCGACAACGTTTACACTGGAGATGTGAATAAAATAGCCCCAATCCTGATCCATGGCGATGCCTCCATTGCCGGGCAGGGCGTAGTGTATGAGATAGTCCAGATGCAAGACCTGAAAGGTTACAGTACCGGTGGCACCATCCACCTCGTAGTCAATAACCAGATTGGATTTACGACCGATTACCTCGATGCACGAAGCAGTACCTATTGTACTGATGTTGCCAAAACTACACTTTCGCCGGTTTTCCATGTAAATGGTGATGACCCGGAAGCCTTGATTTTCTGTATTCAAATGGCTATGGAATTCAGAAATGAATTCAACAAAGATGTTTTTATTGACATCCTGGGGTATCGTAAATATGGTCACAATGAAGGGGACGAACCACGGTTTACCCAGCCCATCCTTTATAAAGCGATCGAAAAACACCCGAATTCATACGAGATTTACAAGCAACAACTTCTTGATGAAGGAGTTATTACGAAGAATTACTGGATTAATGCAGAAAAAGCTTTTATTAATAAGCTTGAACAGAATCTGACTGAAGCAAAAATTGAGCATAAAACCACCATTTCTAATTTCCTGGCTGAAGAATGGGAAGGCCTGAGGAAAGCAAAAGATGAAGATTTCATTTCATCGCCCGACACTTCGATCAGCAAAAAAGACTTACTGGATATTACTGAAAGGATAACCGAATTACCAAAAGGCACTGATTTTTTCCGAAAAACAATACGCCTTCAAAAACAGAGAAGAGACCTCGTTATTGAAAAAGGAGTACTTGATTGGGCGATGGGTGAGTTACTGGCATACGGTAGTTTAGTAAAAGAAGGTGTCCCCGTCCGGATTTCAGGACAAGATGTGGAAAGGGGTACTTTTTCGCACCGACATGCCGTGTTGAATATTGAGGATGTTGTCGAGAAATATATCCCCCTACAGCATGTTGACAAAAAACAGGCGAGGTTTTCCATTTACAATTCAAGTTTATCTGAATACGGAGTGCTTGGTTTTGAGTATGGTTACTCGGTAGCTGCACCTCATGAATTGACCGTTTGGGAAGCCCAGTTTGGCGATTTTGCCAATGGCGCACAAATTATTTTTGACCAGTTTTTAAGTAGTGCCGAAGACAAATGGAATGTGATGAGCCCGCTGGTGATTTATTTACCGCATGGCTACGAAGGCCAGGGACCCGAACACTCAAGTGCCCGCATGGAACGTTTCCTGATCCTGTCCGCTGAAAATAATATGCAAATTGCCAATTGTACAACACCGGCTAACTTTTTTCACATTTTACGCAGGCAGTTTAAACGCGATTTCAGGAAACCTTTAATTATTTTCACCCCGAAAAGCCTGCTTCGGCATCCCAAATGCATTTCACCAATTAAAGATTTCACATCGGGTGGGTTTAAAGAGGTGATTGATGATGCTACCGCAAAGCCTGGTCTGGTAAACAAAATAGTTTTTTGCTCTGGCAAACTATATTACGACCTGTTGGCTGAAAAAGAGAAGATCAACAACAATACCATCGCCTTGGTTCGTTTGGAACAACTCCACCCTTTTCCTAAAGTTCAGGTGGAAAAAATAAAGGAAAAATATAAACTTTCCAGTACCACAATCTGGACACAGGAAGAGCCGGCAAACATGGGGGCCTGGGAATTTATCAGAAACCACATGCCTGCTGATTTTAAAATTAAGTCAATTTGCCGCCCGGCAAGCGGTAGTACGGCAACAGGTTCACCAAAATTCCATGTTGTCAGACAGCAAAAGATTATCGATAAAGTATTTGAAGAATGCGATTGTCCCTATATCGGTGAAGAATGCAATATGGCCTGCATCGGTAACAAATGGAAATCGTTTGAAAAAGAATTACAAGATTTGAAGGTCGATCAGATTGACAGTAAATTTCATTCGGGCACAAGACCGCTTAAATAATTTCTAATATCTAATTCCGAAACTCTAAATAAATCTAAACTTCTAATGAAAATTTTCAAAAAAAAAAGTTGATTTATTTAGAAACTACCAAGTGGTTTTGTGCGTTTAATTATACTTAAGTTTAGGATTTCTATATTAGTGCTTAGAATTTTAATAATATGATAGTTGACATAAAAGTACCCAGTCCCGGAGAATCCATCAATGAGGTGCAGATAGCCGCCTGGTTGGTTGAGGATGGTGAGTTTGTTGAAAGAGACCAGGATATCGCAGAAATTGATTCTGACAAAGCCACGTTGCCTTTGGCTGCTACCGATTCAGGAAAAATTAAGCTTATTGCTGAAGAAGGTGACACCATTGATGTGGGTGTTGTGATTGCTCAAATTGACACGGAAGTTCAAGGCGGGAAAAAAGTTACAGCAGTACCAAAAATAGAGGCGGAGGAAAAGGCGAAGTCGGAGGCGGAGGTGGAAATCGTAACTGAACCCAAAACAGGCAAAAAAGAGAAAAGCGATATTGACCTGACGATTTCACCACTCGCCCGTAAGCTGATGGACAGCAATGGTGTCGGAGAAAAAGAACTGGTTGAATTCTTTAAAAACTATCGCATTGGCAAATCGGATGTTGCGTTTTATTTAAAAGAAAAAGACCGTGTCACTGCCGGATCTAAGGCAACTGATTCAACACCCGTTACTTCATGGACGGGAGCGCGAAATACGCAGCGAAAGAAGATGACCATGTTGCGTAAAAAACTGGCCCAGCGATTGGTTTCTGTAAAAAATGAAACGGCCATGCTCACTACTTTCAACGAAGTGAATATGACTCCCATCATGGGAATCAGGGCAAAATACAAAGAGGTCTTTAAGGAATCGCATGGAATTGGCTTAGGATTTATGTCCTTTTTCACAAAAGCAGTTACCGAAGCAATTGCCCATTTTCCTCAAATCAATTCTCAATTTGATGGCGATGAAGTTGTAATTTACGATTATGTAGATATTAGCATTGCCGTTAGCGGCCCAAAAGGTTTGGTGGTCCCGGTTGTGCGCAACGCCGAAATGTTAAGTCTGGCTGAAATAGAAAATCACATAAAGGAACTCGCCGTTAAAGCGCATGAAAATCGAATCACTTTGGAGGAAATGCAAGGTGGCACATTTACCATAACCAATGGTGGCATATTTGGTTCCATGATGTCAACACCGATTATAAATCCTCCTCAAAGTGCGATCCTCGGAATGCACAATATTGTTCAACGGCCCATCGCGGCGGTAAACGGCAAAATGGAAATCCATCCGATGATGTATGTGGCTGTATCTTATGACCACAGGCTTATTGACGGACGAGAAAGTGTTGGTTTTTTAGTGAAAGTAAAAGAGATGCTCGAAAATCCTGAACGCATGCTTTACGGTGGAAAAGACGGTGTTGAAGTTCTATTGGGTTTATAATCCTCTCCTGATATATTCCTCGTTCTAATCCTTTAACTTTGTCATGACCAAACATTGAAACAATGCAACATAAAGTTGATTTTCTGGTAGTTGGCACCGGCATGGCAGGTTTAATATATGCGCTTAAAGTAGCCGGTTACGGAAAGGTCTGTGTTTTATCAAAAACAACCGTTGACGATACAGCCACCAGTTATGCCCAGGGCGGGATAGCAGCGGTTATGTACCACCCTGATACTTACAAAAAGCATATTTCCGATACAATGAATGCAGGTGGTGGTTTGAATGATGAAGAAATCGTTCGGATTACCATTTCAGAATCGACTGAACGAATTAAAGAACTGGTTGAATGGGGAACTCAATTTGACAAAGAAGACTCCGGAAAATTCAGGCTCGCCCGGGAAGGGGGGCATTCGGAAAAGCGGATCCTTCATCATAAAGACAATACGGGCTACGAAATTCAACGTGCCTTGAGCGAAAAAGTACGCAATCATCCGAATATTCAGATACTGGAAAACTATTTTTCAATAGACCTCATAACCCAGCACCATTTGGGAGAGATGGTCAACAGAAGGAGAAAAGATACAGCCTGCTACGGAGTATATGCCTTAAATAAAGTTAGCGGAGAAATTGAAACAATCTTTGCAAAAACCACCATGCTGGCAGCAGGTGGTTTGGGGAGCATTTATCAAACCACAACCAACCCCGTATTTGCCACGGGCGATGGTATCGCGATGGCATACCGCGCAAAAGTTCAGGTTGAAAAACTGGAGTTTGTGCAATTTCATCCAACATCCTTATATAACCCGGGCGAAAAACCAAGTTTTCTCATCACTGAAGCGCTACGTGGTGCAGGCGGCATTTTAAAAACAAAGAAGGGTGAGCCCTTCATGAAAAAGTATGACGACAGGGCTGAACTGGCTCCCAGGGATATTGTTGCCCGTGCCATCGACAATGAGATGAAACTTTCAGGTGATGATTTTGTTTACCTGGATGCATGCCATGTTGACAAAACCGAGTTGCTGAACCATTTCCCAACCATCTATGCAAAATGCCTGAGTATCGGACTGGATATTTCTGTAAATATGATCCCGGTTGTACCGGCTGCACACTATTCATGCGGAGGCATTAAAACCGACAAAAATGGTTTAACCAGCATCAAAAACCTATACGCATCGGGTGAGGTGGCCAGCACCGGATTGCACGGGGCGAATAGGTTGGCTTCAAATTCCTTGCTTGAATCGGCTGTATTTTCTCATCGTGCAGCTCTGCATGCTGTTCAGTTTATTAAAGATATTGATTACATCGAAGATGCTCCGGATTGGGACTCCGAGGGAACAATACTCAACGAAGAGATGATCCTGATTACCCAATCAAAAAAGGAAGTGCAATCCATAATGAGTAATTATGTGGGTATCGTAAGGTCGAACCTGAGGTTAAAACGTGCACTCGACAGGTTGGAGATCATCTATAAAGAGACTGAAGTGCTCTACCATGCTTCAATTATTACTGAAGCTATTTGCGAATTGCGCAACCTGATCAACGTGGCCTACCTCGTAATAAAATTCGCACAACAGCGAAAAGAAAGTATTGGGTTGCATTACAATATTGATTATAGCTAAAAGGCATAAGTTTGAATTGTTGCAGCTCTTAGGTGACGAGTGACCTGCAAGCTTGACTGCTTGCGAACGCCAGAGAGCAAACAGATGCTGGCAGGTCGAAGAATCTGGGAATAGTGATTCTACGGACTTCCTTCGGTCGTTAGAGAATAATGATTGATGATTAATTTTGCAATAGTCTCAATTGATAAATTTAATTCAAAATAAATATCTAAACCATGGCACTAATAAAATCTGTAAACGGAATATCACCCCAATGGGGCGAAAATTGTTTTATTGCTGATAATGCTACGCTAACCGGTGATGCAGTGCTGGGAGATGATTGCAGTGTGTGGTTTAATGTTGTTATCCGTGGCGATGTGCATTACATACGTATCGGGAATAATGTAAATATCCAGGATGGTGTGATCATCCATTGTACTTATCAGAAGTTCCCGGTCGAAATTGGCGATAATGTGAGCATTGCGCATGGAGCCATTGTTCATGGTTGTACTATTCGCGACAATGTATTGATTGGAATGGGAGCAATTATTATGGATGGTGCTGTTATTGAGAGCAACTCAGTTATCGCGGCCGGGGCGCTTATTGCGAAGGATACCGTAGTTAAGTCGGGAAGTGTTTATGCAGGTGTTCCCGCAAAGCAAATTAAAACAGTAGATTCCGAATTACTGGAAGGTGAAATTAACCGCATTTCGAACAATTATAATATGTATGCCAGTTGGTATGATGAGGAGTAGACCTTTTTAACAGAAGATATGGAATTGAAATATCTGAAAATGATTCCAGATTCCAGACTTAATATCCCAGTCCCTTTTAAGCACAAAAAAACCCCGTCAAGCGGGGTTTTTAACTTTTATGAATTAATTTTAATTAATTCCCAATTTCTTTTTTACCAGTGGCAATACATTGTCGCCATTTTCGTAGAAAACAAGTGATCCGGTACCGATATCAAAAATATAGGTATACGCATTTTCCTGTCCAACTGCAGTAATTGCATCTTTTACTTTTTCAATCAGTGGATTGAATAATTCTGCTTGTTTGGCACCAAGATCCTGGTCAGCCGATTGCTGGAAAGCCTGGATGCGTGCTTGTAAATCAGTAATTTCTTTTTCTTTTGTTTGCCTGATCAGATCCGACATGGTGTTGAAGTTTTCCTGATATTCTGTTACCTTGGTTTGGTACTCCATTGCCATGGTACTCATTTGCTGATCGAGGTAATCAGCATACGCCTTCAATTCATTTTGCAAAGAATCGGTTTCCGGCATTAATGATAAAATCTCATTCGAATCAATGTATCCGAATTTCACAGGTGCCTGGGCATACCCGATGGATGCCATCAAAACGACCATTGTGAGAAGTGCGATTGCTTTTTTAAACCCTTTCATATTCAATTCAATATTGTTAATTATTTGTATGTACTGCTTAAAACAGGCCGGCAAAATTAAGAAAAAATCAATACCACAATCTTTTTATAAAACCATATTAAGATTTATTAATAAAGATTAACAAACGGTTCTAAAATTGTGGGCTAAAAGGATTAAAGCAGCCTACAATATCCTTCGGAAAACCGGTTAATTTTTATTTGAACGTTGATCGCGTTGCACAGTTTGCATCACATTTCCTACCTCATCCAGCACATCATCGCTAATGTCGAACTTTGGATTACCCCAAAGGAGTGTCATGCCACCTGCTTTATCGAAAACAAATGCAAAATTACTGGTTGTGGCAATGGTTTCAATTGCATTAAAAACCTTTTCCTGAATGGGCTGAATCAATTCCTGTCGCTTTTGAAACAAGTCGCCTTCGGGCCCAAAATACTTACGCTGTAATTGTTTTGCTTCCTGCTCTTTTGTAACGATCTCCTCTTCGCGTTTAACTTTTACATCATCGGGTAACAATACAGCCTCCGCCTGGTACTTCTTGTACATCTCTTCAACTTTGGCATATTGTTGTTCAACCTCTTTCTGCCATCGTTTCGACATATCGTCCAATTCATCCTGGGCATCTTTGAACTCAGGAATATTATCAAGAATGTACTCTGTGTCAACGTACGCATATTTTTGAGCGAATGTTGTTGTGGTAACCATAATCATAAGTAAAGTTACCATTGAAATTAATGTGGCTGATTTGAGATTTTTCATGGTATTATTTTTTTGCTTTAACTTCAATAAGTTTGCCATTAATCAAGTGACTGGTTCATCGAGAAGTGGAAGTGGCTACCGGCAGCACTCGGTATTCCCCGAATCGGATCGAAACCGTAGGCCCAGTCGAGTCCTAACATTCCAAACATGGGTAGGAATACGCGCACCCCAAACCCTGCCGCACGTTTCACATCAAAGGGATCGAACCCCTGTGAACCAATCCACGAATTACCCGCTTCAACAAAAGCAAGTACAAAAATAGTTGAACTCGGATTGAGTGATATCGGGTATCTTAACTCAAGTGTATACCTTGCAAATATGGTACCACCAATATTTGGATTTTTGTAATGTTCGGGAGTAACAGATTCGTTTTCATAGCCACGTAAGCTAATGAGTTCACGTCCATCGTAGTTATTTTGCTGACCTAAACCATCACCTCCCAGGTAGAATCGCTCGAAAGGAGTGGTACCCAATTGTGAATTATAGTGTCCCAGGAATCCAAACCTGAACCTGGGCGTCAATACCAGTTTTTCAAATATTTCAAAATACCAGTATGCCTTAAATTTCCACTTATGATATTCTATCCATTGATATTTTTCATCATCGTCTATTGTAGAATAATCCTTGTTGTTAAGTAGAGAATAAGGAGGTGTTAACTCGAGGCCAAGTGAAATCTCAGATCCTTTTCTTGGGAAAATAGGTGCATCAACCGAGCTTCGTCCCAGTATAATCTCGTAACTGATGTTGTTATAATTACCTGTACCTGAACCGATGGGGAATATGGTTCCGTAGTTCTGGAGCTTATACAATTGGAAATTTATCCCCTGGTAGAGTGTAAAAAAGTCATCGGGCCAGGTGAGGCGTTTACCGAGTCCTAAAGTGATCCCATCTATTTTAAAGCTTGCACGGTTTTCATCGTAACTGGGCAATCCATTGCTGAAGATAGAGTGGAAATAAGTAACGCTGAAAGCATTTGGTTTTTTACCACCAAGCCATGGCTCGGTAAACGAGATACTCCAGGTCAGGTAATCCTTTCCATAAGTTGAGAACCTGAGCGAAAGCTTCTGACCATCACCTGATGGTACAGGCCTCCAGGCTCCTTTTGTAAACATATTTTTTAAAGAGAAATTATTAAAGCTAAGGCCGAGGGTTCCAATAATCCTTCCGTATCCCCAACCACCCGAAAGTTCAATCTGGTCGGCAGAGGTTTCCTCAACCTGGTATTCAATATCCACTGTTCCCTCCACCGGGTTAGGAATTATATTTGGCTGGATCGTCTCAGGATTGAAATACCTTAAGTTGGCTAACTCTCTGGTAGTACGGATCACATCAGAACGGCTAAACAACTGGCCGGGCCTTGTACGCAACTCCCTGATAATAACGTGGTCATTGGTTTTTTCATTTCCTTTAACGGTTACATTATTAATACGCGCCTGTTTACCCTCGTATATCCTGATCTCTAAATCAATCGAATCATTCTCTACATTGGTTTCAATGGGCGTTGCATTAAAAAACAAATAGCCGTTGTCCATGTACAGCGAGCTAACATCAAAACCACTTGGGTTAAACTGAAGGTTGGTTTCCAATAGTTCTTTGTTGTAAACATCTCCGCTGTATATGCCCAAAATTGTGCTGAGGAACATGGATGAATAAACGGTATTTCCAACCCAGGTAATATTCCTGAAATAGTATTTATTACCCTCGTCAATGTTAATGGTGATCCCAATATTCTGCTTGTCAATCTTATAAATGGAGTCGGAGATAATTTGCGCATCCCGGAAGCCTTTTTTATTGTATTTGGCAATAATAAGGTTAAGGTCATCCTTATAGTTTTTCTCAATAAACTTAGAGCCTTTAAAGATTTTAACCTTGTAATTTTCTTTATAATATCTGACTAAGCGATCTCTAAACCTGTTGAAATGCAAGGTTGCTGCATCGCGTGTAAGGTTTATGACCAAAGGCCCCAGGCTATCGAGGGGGGTAAAAACACCCCGCTCCTTTGTTTCTTTCATTGTTCCCCGAACGGCATCATCATTCAACTGGTCATTGCCTTCAATCAGGATATGTTTGATTTTAACCTTGCTGTTTTTCTTGACATCAATAACAAGCTCTTCAAAGCTTTCGTGTGTTTTATCCGGTTTTTCCTCAATCGCGATTTCCGCATTCAGAAATCCTTTATCTGCATAGTATCCCTTGATGATCCTGATGGATTTAATCATAAGGTGGTCTGTAACCACATCACCCCGGGAAAGGTTTATTTTTTCGCGGATATCATCGGCTTCTGATTTTCTGATGCCTTTGAAGGAAAACTTGCTTAAACGAGGTCTTTCCCGCAAGATCAACTTTAAAAATATTGTGTTGCCCTCAATTCGATCTGCGGTAATGCTGATATTATCGAACAGGCCCTGGTCCCAAAGTTTACGAATTGCCGTCGTAATGGCATCGCCAGGTATTTTAACCTTTGCGCCAATATCAAGCTCCGAGTGCATAATAATTACGTTTTTATCAAGATTTTCGATGCCGGCAACCTCAATACCGCCAATGACATACTCTGAAGGGCGTTCATAATCGATGGTTGAAAGATCACTTCCAATCCTTATTTGAGCAGTACTTACGACCGGGATAGCCAGAAAGGCAAAAACCATAAAAGCCAACAACCCTTTTCCAATAAATCTAATCATCCTACCCGCTTAGCTTTTAATTTGCTCACTTGTTAAACCGAATCTTCTTTCTCTGCTTTGATAATTTACAATGGCTTCATAAAAATCTTCCTTTGTAAATTCAGGCCACAATATTGGTGTAAAATATAGTTCGGCATAGGCTATTTGCCAGAGTAAAAAATTACTGATCCGTTTCTCCCCACTTGTCCTTATCAGCAGCTCAGGATCGGGCATGTCATTGGTATTTAGGTAATTGGAAAAGAAATTTTCGGTTATTTCTTCTGCATTCAGTTGTTGGTTTTCTTTATCAGTAATGATCCGCCTTACGGCTTCGGTAATTTCCCAGCGCGCACTATAACTCATAGCCAGCGTAAGTACCATTCGATCATTGTTTCTTGTTTCATCAATTGTATCCATTAGCTTTCTATAATTCTCACCCGGAAGGCTTTTCAGATCGCCAATGGCATTAAGACGAATATTATTTTTGTTAAGTGTTTCGATTTCCCGCTGAATCGTATCCACAAAAAGGGTCATCAGCGCATCAACCTCAAATTTAGGGCGGTTCCAGTTTTCGGTGGAAAAAGCATACAATGTGAGGTAACCGATACCCAGCTCTGCAGCTGCTTCCGCCGTTTCGCGCACAGAATTAACACCATGCTCATGGCCAAATACCCTACTTTCACCCTGCTTTGCCGCCCAACGTCCGTTACCATCCATGATAACAGCAATGTGGTTTGGAAGATTATCTAAATTTATTTTCTCTTTAAAGCCCATTTTCCTTCTGCTTCGATTACCATCCCTCCAGGTTACATTTGAGCCTGCTTCTCAGATTTATCTTATACGTAACTGTGATACCTGCAAAACTGTACCAGTCTCCTGTAGAGTTTTCATCT
>JAUXBM010000004.1 GCA_030619415.1 Chlorobiota bacterium | reverse complement strand
TTGAGTCGGCAAACATAGTAAAAAAGCGAGAAATGACAGTAATCCAAATCAACCCCAAATTAGTATAACAAGCTGAATTGATTTGTTTTATTTTTTGTGCTCATTAAAACACCGCCGGCAGAGTGGTTCATAAACATCAGTTTCTCCCAACATAACCAGGCTCTCGTCTTCAACCGTTCGGTGAGAATGTTGTGCCAGGTTACCGCACCTAATGCAAATGGCATGGACTTTTGTTACATATTCGGCAATAGCCATCAATTGAGGAATGGGGCCGAAAGGGTTTCCCTGAAAATCCATATCCAGTCCTGAAACGATTACCCGTTTTCCTTTATTCGCCAGTTCAGTGCAAACCGATACAAGTTCATTCCCAAAAAATTGCGCTTCATCAATGCCGACTACTTCAAAGTCTTCAGCATAAAACAAAATTTGGGAGGCATTTTGAACAGGGATGGAAGATGTTTTACTGGCGTCGTGCGATATTACTTCCTCTTCACTGTAACGAATGTCGACAGCCGGTTTAAAGACTTCAACTTTTTGCTGCGCAATTCGCGCCCGGTTCAGCCGACGAATCAACTCTTCGGTTTTACCCGAAAACATCGAACCACATATTACTTCCAACCATCCGGTCCGTTCCGAACTGTTGCGGTCTTTTTCCAGAAACATCCGCTAAATGTTGATATTCTTCTTAATTTTGAAAGAGACAAATTTACAATACTTTTTACCATTTTTAAAGCAAATACAAATTATTCAAAACAACCCCGTTAATGGAAAAGGATAAGCAGCTTACAGATATCGGACTGGACCTTGACACCCTTCAGGCACACGTAAAACGACTAAAAAAAATGACCACCAGGATACATCAGTTAGATGCTGACCTACTGTTGGATAGCACCCGAAAATTGTATGACAGAATATTGAAACTTAAAATTGAAGGTAGCGCACACCTAAGGACGATCGTACTACCCGAAACAATGCCTGAGGCTGAAATACCAGAAGTGGCACTCAGCACAGAGAGAACCCAGCCGAAGCCTTCGGTAGTAGAGATGAAAGTGGAGGAAAAGGCTGTGGTTAAGGCGAAGGCCGAGGCTAAGGGAGAGGAGGAGAAACAGGCAGAGGATTCTACTGAGGTTGTGGTTGAATCGGAAGATGAAATAAAAAGGGAAGCGACATCAACCCCATCTGGAAAAAGAAGAACAGAGAATTTCGATGATCCTGTTGGAAACATCTTGAAAACGGAAGAACCTAAAGTAACCATAAAAGAAGAACCATCTGTCGCCCATAGTGATGAGACAACAACAACTTCCAGAACAACTTTCGATTTGTTCTCATCGAATACCGAAGAAACTGTTGCCGATAAACTCGGTAAAAAAGATGATTCTTCGGTAGCGGCAAAAATGCAGCATTCACAGATCTCTGATTTAAAACAGGCGATTGGTATTAACGAAAAATTTCTATTCATCAACGAGCTGTTTAATGGCGACCTGGGCAGGTATAACAAAGTAATCGATGAATTAAATGAGCTGAAAAATCAGCAGGGTATTGACACCTACTTACTTGAAATGAAAATTCAGAATCAATGGGCGGATGACAATGAAGCCTTTTTAAAATTGAAATTATTATTAGACAGAAAATTTGATTAGATGATCAAAAAATTAATTGCACTTCAGCTTGTTTTTTTCATTGTATTTTCGGCTTCATCACAAGATGTAGGCTATGCCAGGGAAGTGCTCAACAAACTTGCAGGCAAAAGTTTTTATGGCCGGGGATATGTAAAATATGGCGATAAAAAAGCTGCAGATTACCTGGTATCCCAATTTGAGAAAAATGGAATAAATCCATTAGACAGTACTTATTTTCAGGATTATAATTTTTCCATGAATACTTTCCCCGGAAGGATGAAGGTTAGTATTGACGGAAATAAATTACAGCCGGGAAGCGACTTTGTCATCAGCAGTTCTGCCTCAACAATCAGAGGGGAATACACTTTGTTATTTCTGCCGGATGATGTTGACAGCCATAAAAAACTGAATTTTTTTCTGGAAGGGAAATCCGTCGCCGGTAGTTTTTTGGTTACCAATAATCAATTCAGGGAAATTTATGGAAAAACGGTTCCGGGCGTTTTGGGCTTCATTGTTCTTACTGATAATACACCAGTGTGGTCTGTTAAGGATGGTGCAATGGTGGAATCTACTTATTGGATAAAAGCCATGAAGGATAAGATCCCACAGAAGGCATCAACAATTAAACTAAACATAGAGAATGAATACATTTTAAACTATCCCACACAAAATATTATCGCATACGTCGAAGGTAAAACCAGACCTGACAGTTTCATTGTTTTTTCAGCCCATTACGATCATCTTGGGATGATGGGAAAAAGGGCCTGGTTTCCGGGTGCCAACGACAATGCCAGCGGAACCGCGATGCTCATTGATTTGGCAAGGCACTATGCACAGCCGGGGAATCAACCCGATTATTCCATTGTTTTTATGGCCTTCAGCGGCGAAGAAGCCGGCCTGCAAGGATCGTCTTATTATGCTGAAAACCCGCTCTTCCCGCTCGAAAGCATTCAACTGCTGATCAACCTCGATATGGTGGGAAGCGGCAGTGAAGGAATTACGATTGTAAATGGAAAAGCCTATAAAGGATTGTTTGATGAAATGGTAGCAATCAATGAGAAAAACAATTATTTACCGGAAATCAAAGACCGGGGTGAGGCCTGCAACAGCGATCATTGTCCGTTTTATCAGAAGGGGGTAAAGGCTGTTTTTATATACACCCGTGGCAAGGAGCATATGGAATATCACACGGTGAACGATGTGAATGATCATTTTCCGTTCACCGCTTACGACGGGCTTTTTAAATTACTGACCACTTATGTAAGTCAACTAAATTAATGGATTCATCAAAACTATACATCGTCCCTACACCCATTGGTAACCTGGAAGATATCACGCTTCGGGCGATCAGGATATTAAAAGAAGTGGACCTTATCCTGGCCGAAGATACACGCACAAGCGGGAAATTGTTGAAGCATTATGGAATCGATACGAGGAAATATGCCTATCATCAATTTAACGAGCATAAAGTATTGCACTCACTTATTGAAAGGTTGTTGGGTGGCGAAACAATGACACTGATTACAGATGCGGGAACACCGGCTATTTCTGATCCTGGTTTTTTACTTGTGCGGGAATGCATTAAAAATAATATTCAGGTTGAGTGTTTGCCTGGAGCAACAGCTTTTGTGCCTGCCCTGGTCAACTCGGGAATGCCCTGTGAAAAGTTTTTTTTCGAGGGTTTTCTTCCGCACAAAAAAGGCCGCCAAACAAGGTTAAAAATACTTTCTCAGCTTCCCTGCACATTAATATTGTACGAGTCTCCACACCGGCTGTTAAAAACGATCGGGCAATTTATTGAACATTTTGGCCCCGAACGCAACGTCTCCGTTTCAAGGGAGTTAACCAAAATACATGAAGAAAATGTACGGGGCACTTTACAGGAAGTATTTGATCACTTCAAGACCAGGACCATTAAAGGAGAGATCGTTATTGTTGTTGGACCTCCTGTTTAGCATCTCAAGGTTTCCTTATTCCTTTCAATCGATAATTAGCCATTTTTCAGTGCTAATTATGTCCGATACCGCACAATTCCGTACGGGAAAATGACAAATATGGTTGTTAAAACCCCTTAACATTTCACTGTTAAAAACTTAATATCAGCTAGATATAAAGTTTGGCACGCGGTTGGCTAATACAATAATCGTGAGAAACACTAAAAGACTAAAAAAATGAAAACACAAAAATTTTATACCGCACTGATGCTCATTCTGGGAATTGCGTTTGCCATAAATTTAGTGGCGATGAACGCAGTACTAAATGGAAATGCTTCAAATATGGGCTCCGATAACAACATGTCAGCTTTTATAATGGAATATGATTTTGAGGATGAACCTTACATAAACGATATCCCTTTTAATACAGAATGTATTGCAAAAAATTGCATCTATCTTAAAGCGATCGCAGTTGACTTCGATTTTGAGGAAGAAACCTATATCGATGACATTGCAATCAATACAGCAGAAATTTCCGCTAACAGCAATAAATCCAATTCCATGAATGTTGATTTTGAAATGGAGGAGGAACTTTATGTGGATGATATTCCATTCAACACATACTCAATTGCAGCTAAAACTTTTCTCGACCATTATGCACATATAAAATAGTCCCCAACAGGCTAAGCATTTCGACTAAAGTTTTGATGAAAGGTCCCGCTTCGAATTTCGAGGTGGGATTTTTTATTTCTGTTCGCTCAGAACCCTGTCCGCTAGTGTACAATTGTGTGCGCTAAAATGGCATTGCCCATACCTGTTAAAAATCAATAAAACTCTGTAAAATGCATAAAAACAAATAATTAAAAATGTTGGCACGCGATTGGATAAGGTTAAAACAATTGTAAAAAATACTAAGATGAAAACATTAAAAACAACATTCGCTATCGCATTAACAACCACACTGATGTTCGCCGGAAGCTTAATGGCTTTGGAGTTTAACTTTGAAGATGAAATTTATGTAAACGACATCCCTTTTAATACTGAAGAAATATCCCTGATGGTAACATCGGGTTCAACAACTTTCGATTTTGAAGAAGAAGCTTACATCAACGATATACCTTTATATATTGAGTGTGTAACAGCCGATTGCCTTTATGAAAAAGCCCTGGCTGAAGATTATCTTTTTGAAGATGAATCATTTGTAGAAGATATTCCTTTTGATACCGAAACTGTATCTACTAAAAGTAACTACACAAATGCTTCGACCATCAGCTTTGATTTTGAAGATGAGGATTATGTAAATGATATTCCTTTCGATACATACGCAATCTCAAAATACAATTGCAACCTTTATTTACAAGCATTAAACAAATAAATGCACTTCGAAATTCAACGTATTGATTGTAATTGTTAATTTCATAATGATGAAGATCCCGGTTAACACCGGGATTTTTTTATGGAAATTTGTTACTTTTATTGGCGAGTTACTTTATAATTCAATAAATTTTGACATACACCTATAAATATCCACGTCCTTCGCTAACGGTGGATGCAACTGTGTTTAGAAGAAAAAAAGAAAGCTTTGAATTGCTGCTTATCCAGCGGAAGTTTCCACCTTTTCAAGGAGACTGGGCATTACCCGGAGGATTTGTGGATATGGACGAAACACTGGAAGAGGCAGTAGTGCGGGAACTCGAAGAAGAAACTGCCCTGAAGAATATTGAATTAAAACAATTACACGCTTTCAGTGCTTTGGACAGAGATCCCCGTGGAAGAACCATTTCAGTTATTTTCTGGGGAATCCTCGAAGATGGCCAAAATGCGGTTGCCGGGGATGATGCCAGCGATGCAAAGTGGTTTAAAATTGATAATTTGCCACTGCTTGCATTCGATCACAATGAAGTGATCAAAATGGCAACCAAAGTATTGCGCCAATCAACCATTAATCATTAACAAAAGTGTGCGGAAGATTTCAGCTTTCGGTAAAAGGCAGGCATATCTCTGAGCGCTTCAACATTGAAGTGTTCGACGAGTTTTATAAACCAAATTACAATTGTGCACCTTCACAAAAACTACCGGTTATAACCAATGAAGAGCCCGGCCGGTTGAGTTATTTTAAATGGGGCCTCATTCCCTTTTGGGCGAAAGATCCAGAGATTGGCTTTAAAATGATCAACGCCAGGTCTGAATCGATAACCGAAAAACCGGCTTTTAAAAATGCTTTTAAAAAGCGAAGGTGTTTGATTCCCGCCAATGGATTTTATGAGTGGCGAAAGGATGCGAACAAAACCCCTTTTCGCATTTTCCTGAAAAGTGAAGAATTGTTTGCGATGGCCGGTATTTGGGAAGTTTGGAAAGATGCTGAAGAGAGACCGGTTCATACTTTTTCGATACTCACCACGTCACCCAATAAATTAATGGAATCCATTCACAACCGGATGCCGGTGATTTTACCCATGGAATCGGAAGAAGCGTGGATGAAAGAAAATGACCAAACCGTTTTAATCAATATGCTAAAACCTTTCGATGAGAACAAAATGAGCGCTTACTCAATTTCGAAAAAGATTAATTCGCCTGCCAATAACCATAAACAACTGGTGATCCCTGTTGACGAGCCCGAACAGGGAAGTTTATTTTAAAAGGTGTTTTTTAGGTTTTTCTAAACTGGGGTTTATACCAATTAATCACCAAAATGCGCCATTCAATCTTTATCTTTTCCCACTTAGCTTCTTTAAAAAATTCTTCCGTCCGTACGGATGCAAGAATTTTTGTAAATCGCCAAGCGAAAAAATATTTTTATTTAAAAGGCACATTCTGATAACTATTTGGTATTAGTTCATGTGCAACTCTTGACCCATTCCCCGGTTCGAGCGTCCACGCTCGAACGTTTTCATCCAACCAACAAATTGCAACCCCGTACATCGCTATTGTCAAACCTGCCAAGCACTTCAAAGCTTCCTTTTTGATGTAGCTTTCCTAAATCCTGTGTGGCAATAAAACTGCACGAATGAATATTGGCAAGGTCGATCACATTGATGCCACCCGTTTTACCCTCCTTCAGCATGGTTAAAGGATCGTTTGGATCACGTATCAGGATTTTCATCCAGGGTGGAGTTTTAAAAATTCCTTCGCCCAACGAATAGGCTTGCGACAACAATTCGGTCATCCCATATTCTGAATAAATCTTCTTCACATGAAAGGCTTTTTTCAATTTATCATGCAATTCTTCCCGTACCATTTCCTTTCGTCTTCCTTTCATTCCGCCTGTTTCGATAATGGTGAGTTCAGGAAAATTTAAAGGAAACTGCTCAGCCAAATCCAGCAAAGCGTAAGTAACGCCAAACAGTATCACGCGCTTGTTTTGTTTTTTGAGTGATGTCAATTGACCGGCGAGTATATCATAATCATTTAAATAAAAACTATTTTCAGGACGATTGCTTTTCTTCATTAAACGGTCGACCATGTAAACCAATGAAGAATCCTCCTGTTGAAGGTATGAGGGCAGCAAAGCAAGGACCACATACTTTTCCGGTTCATCAAAAAACAGTTGAAACCCTTTCTGAAAACTATGTTCGTACAGGCTCGTGTCCTTTATATAATGCCTGCTTTTTTGCCCACCTGTGGTTCCGCTGCTCGAAAAAATTACTTCTTCTTTAAAGTGGCCGCTGACCAATCGATGGGTTTTAAAAAACTCAATTGGCAGAAAAGGAATTTGCGAGAAATGATCAATCGATTCAAGGTTTATTTGCAAACGATTTATGAAATCCCGAAAAACTGCGTTACTTTTGTATTGGTAATGAAATATTTGGAGTGCCGCAACGTTAAATGCATCAGGATTGTCTATCTTGAAAATGGTTTTTTCGATCGATCCGGGTTGCGGCATAATTTTGGTGCAATTGTTGCTTATTGACATAATCACCTGAGGCTGTCAAAAAATGAGACAGTATATTCAGGTCTAACATGAAAACGATTACAAAAATAACGGTAATTCTTGTGTTGATTCTGATGATCGGCATAGATTCTTGCAGAAAGTTTGAAGAATTTCCTGATGAACCTGTAATCAAATACGAAAATTTCCTGGTAGGTTATAACCCAAGCACGGGTATTACCGAAAGGGGTGTGTTGATAATTTCTTACACAGATGGCAATGGTGACATTGGTCTTGATGACGACGATATATATCCCCCATACAACCCGGGAAGTGAGTATTATTACAATATGGTCATCGATTATTTTGAAATGCAAAACGGGGAATTTGTTGAAGTGCCGCTGGTATGGTGGAACCCTGTTGATCAGAAATATGATACCCTTACTTTTAATTCACGCATCCCGGTATTAATTCCCAAAATTGCGTCACAGGCAATTAAGGGAACCATCCAGGATACACTGTTTATTTACAATCCGTTGTCTGATTTCGATACGATTAAATTCAGTGTTTACATCATCGACCGTGCTTTAAACAAAAGCAATGTGGTTGAAACTCCACCGATAATCCGTATCTCAGCCCCCACCACCAATGTAAGATGAAACCGCTTTACAATAAATTCCTTATAGTTGGCATTTTCGCCATATCAATGGGATTTCTTGAAGCTGTTGTCGTTGTTTATCTGCGTGAAATCTACTATCCTGATGGCTTTGATTTTCCATTGGCAATCATTGAGCCGGGAATTTTTGGCATTGAACTGGTCAGGGAAGTAACCACGCTGGTGATGCTGATCAGTATTGGACTTTTGGTTGGAAAATCTGCGAACGGAAAATTTGCCTGGTTTTTATACACTTTTGGTATTTGGGATATTTTCTATTACGTTGGCCTGAAGCTCTTTTTGGATTGGCCTGAATCGCTGCTGACCTGGGATATCCTTTTCCTGATCCCCATCACCTGGATCGGGCCTGTTTTGGCCCCACTCATTTGTGCCTTTACAATGATCGTTTTTGGAACGATGGTAGCCCGAACAGAGTTTAAAGGTCGCCGGGTTATTGCTGGATTCTTAGTTTGGATAGTATTGATAACCGGTGCTGTTTTGATCTTTTTCAGCTTTATCGAGGATTACGCATGGCTGCTTTACGCAAGTGAAAATTTTAACGGCGGAGCCATACTGTCAGAACCTGGTTTTGTTGATGCTATTACTACATATGTACCCGAACAGTTTAACTGGATTTTGTTTGGTATTGGTGAGTTTTTGATCCTGATAAGTATTTATTTAATATTTCGAAAAAACCAGAAATCTCTTCCCTAAAATTAATTTTTCTTTTATTTATTACGTTTAAATCCCTTTGATATTTTTGCTGTCCTTATAAAGTATCTTGATGGTCGGAATTTGCAATTCCGACCTACAGGGTAACGGATCTGTGATCCAAAAATGATTATGAATAAAACGCTACTTTCTGTTTACATAATTCTTTTACCATTCCTGATATCCAGCCTGCATCGGCGATTAGTTTTGGATATGGTTTGCACAGCCAGATTTTATCGGCCCTGACCTATAACAAAGAGTCACTGCAAGCTGACGGAACCTACCAAAAGTTCAATACGGACCTGAGTATGCTCAAAAGCCATCATTTTGTGCTGGGCTACGATTTAAGCATCAACCAATCACTGCGATTCAAAACAGAAGCATACTACCAATCCATTTACAAAGCGGCTGTAAACGGTCACGAACCCGATCCTTATTCCATTCTTAACCAGGGTTCCGAGTTTTATTTTTATTCACCCGATACACTCAAAAGTACCGGGACGGGTCAGAATTATGGGCTGGAACTCACCATCGAACAATTCCTGAAAAAGGGCATGTATTACCTCGGTACAGTTTCTTTGTTTCAATCAATGTATAAAGGAAGCGATGGTGTACAACGGAATACCGCTTTCAACAGCAATTTCATCATCAATGCCCTTTTCGGGAAGGATTTCCAGTTGCACAAAAACAGCGACAACCAAAAGTTAACGCAGATACAACGTTTTATCGGTTTTGACATTAAACTGAGTTATGCCGGCGGACGACGATATATACTGATCAACGAAGAACAATCAAAACTTGAGAATAGGCCGGTTTATTATTTTGACCAGGCTTATGAAGAAAAATTCCCGAACTATTTCCGCACCGACCTGAAAATTTATTTCAGGATGAACATGAAAAAGCTGGATACAGAGATAGCCATCGATTTTCAGAATATATTTAATACACAAAATATTTATGCCCAGAATTTCAACCGTTCCACCGGCGAGGTTTACTATACCTATCAATTGGGCATGTTGATCATCCCACAATTTGTGATCAATTTTTAGAATTGTTTTTTGGGATATGTTTTGCAGCCCAAACATGAATGTAAGGGCTGAAAATCATGCCATCCCTTCGGGATGTGTCGATGAAAGTCCTAAAAGGACGACAGATAATAAAGTGGGCAACAAAATATTTTTACTCAACGATTCAAATACAAACTGATACTTCAGTAAAACAGCTAACTTTGCATGACTCGGTTCATTTCCCCCGACCATTGGTTTTTAGATGTATGTAAAAGATTATTCAAGCAGGAAGTATGTGATTATCGGCGTATTTGTTCTGGTTGCAATAATTTACCTTTCCCGGCTTTTTTATTTGCAGATCATTGACATCCATTATAAGTTGTCGGCTGATAATATTGTTTTGCGGTCTGTGCGGCAATATCCGCCACGCGGACGAATTTACGACCGGAACAACAACTTGTTGGTTTACAATGAGGCTGCTTACGACATGATGGTAATACCAAGCCAGGTGAAAAATATGGATACACTCACTTTTTGCAAGTTGGTGGGTATCGATACCAGTACTTTTGTAAAGCGGCTTACCAAAGCAAGAAGATATTCCCGTTACAAACCATCTGTGTTTCAGAAACAGATATCGAAAGAAGATTTTGCCATCATCCAGGAAAAACTTTACCAGTTTCCGGGTTTCTATTCTCAAACCCGTACATTGCGCCGATATCCTTTGCCCATTGCTGCGCACCTTTTAGGAAACATCGGCGAAGTGAGCCAGTCGGAACTCGATAAAGATCCGTTTTATAAAGCGTCTGATTACATTGGTAAATCAGGTATTGAAAGATATTATGAAAAAAAGTTGCGTGGAGAGAAAGGCATGAAAGTGATAGAGGTCGATGTCCACAACCGCGAAAAAGGAAGTTACAGCAAAGGTAAGTTTGATACATTGGCCATACCCGGCAAAAATATAGCATTGGGGCTGGATGCTGGGCTACAGCATTATGCTGAGCAATTGATGACCATGAAAAAAGGAAGCGTTGTTGCGATCGACCCAAAAACGGGTGAGATATTGGCGCTTGTCAGCAGCCCCACTTTTGACCCCAATATGCTGGTTGGTCGCGAGCGCTCGGAAAATTTTACAAAGCTGAATGAAGACTCCCTGAAACCATTGATGAACAGGGCCATCATGGGGACCTATCCTCCTGGCTCTACTTTTAAAATGGTCAACGCATTGATCGCCTTGCAAGAGGGTGCCATAACGCCTCGCACGGAGTTTTCCTGCCAGGGGAAATTAACCCGACCGATAAGATGCACACACGATCATAAAACACCACTCGATCTGGAGGAAGCCATTCAGCAATCGTGCAACGCTTATTTTTGGAGTACATACAAGGCAACATTAAACAACCCCAAATACCATGATCCACAAAAAGGATACAAGGCCTGGTACGATCATTTAATGAGTTTTGGGTTTGGCCAGAAATTCGATACTGACATCCCTTATGAGGTGAAGGGCAATATTCCCGCCAATGCTTATTTCGACAAGGTTTATCGGGGATCGTGGAATGCGTTGACGGTTAGATCCCTTAGTATCGGGCAGGGTGAAATATTGGTTACCCCTGTCCAGTTGGCAAACCTGGCGGTTATTATTGCCAACAAAGGATATTATTATCCACCCCATGTTGTCGGGAATGTAGATGCTGAAGCGGAAATGGCCAGGACGAGAAAAGAAACAACAGTTGATTCCAGGTATTTTGAAATTGTTCAAAAAGCGATGCTTACCGTTTTTGAAGGGGAGCATGGCACAGCCCGTTATTATAAAATGGATAGTATCAAACAATGCGGTAAAACAGGCACAGTACAAAACCCGCATGGTGCCGATCACTCAATTTTTATTGCTTTTGCACCAATGGATGATCCACAGATTGCATTGTCGGTGATTGTTGAGAACTCGGGTTATGGATCAACCTGGGCTGCTCCCATTTCCAGTCTTATGATTGAGAAATATTTGACAGGTGAGGTAAGCAGGAAAGCGTATGAGCAAAAAATGTTTGAAGGTGACCTTATAACGAATCCACCCGAACGCCGTGATAATTAAATTGATTATAGAATCTTAAAAACCCACTTGAAATATTGATAAGGCGCGAAAAAATATTGAATAGCATCGATTGGTTGACAATCCTTTTATATGCGATGCTCGTATTTATGGGGTGGATTAGTATTTATTCTGCTTCATCAGGCGCTGAACCGGGCAGTATTTTCGACTTGTCTGAACGTTACGGAAAGCAAATGTTGTGGATTGGAATGGCTGTGGTTTTAGCCATTGTCATTCTAATTATAGATGCAAAATTCTTTTCAGGATTCTCCTTTTTTATTTATCTGCTGATGATTGCTTTGCTGGTGGCTGTTTTGCTGTTTGGGAAAACCGTGGCAGGATCAAGATCGTGGTTTCAGATTGGCAGCTTCGCCATTCAACCGTCTGAATTTGCAAAATTTGCCACGGCCCTGGCACTTGCCAGATACCTGAGTATGCTGGATACAAATATGCAGCGGATGCGGACAAGGATTGTAGCATCTGCAATCATCATCTTTCCGGCATTGCTTATTTTGCTACAAAACGATACTGGATCAGCATTGGTTTACTCGGCCTTTATCATTGTTTTATTTCGCGAGGGCTTATCCGGAACGATCATTATTATTGGGCTTGTGATGGCGCTCCTTTTTATCGTGACCTTGTTATTTTCGGAGCTTGTTGTAGTCGGTGTTATTTTGGGTATTGTGGTGTTGATTGTGATCCTTTTTAAAAGTACCCGAAAGCATTGGAAGGGGATTGTTGTTTCAGTTATTCTTTCAGCAGCATTTGTTTTCAGTGTAAACTATGCCTTTGAAAATGTATTAGAATCCCATCAGAAGAAACGCATAAATGTTTTACTGGGTATTGAGAAAGACCTAAAAGGTGCCGGCTATAATGTAAATCAATCGATGATTGCAATTGGGTCAGGTGGCCTTTCCGGGAAGGGTTTCCGGGAAGGAATGCTAACACGGTACCAGTTTGTTCCTGAACAGGATACCGATTTCATTTTTTGCACTGTGGGTGAGGAGTGGGGCTTTTTTGGCGTGTCGGCCGTGGTCCTTATTTTTCTAACATTGCTCATTCGGCTCATATGGCTGGCCGAGCGTCAACGATCAGTATTTAGCAGGATTTATGGGTATGGAGTTGCTTCGATATTGTTCTTTCATTTTGCCGTAAATATTGGTATGACCATCGGCCTGGCTCCGGTTGTGGGGATACCGCTCCCTTTCTTTAGTTACGGAGGATCTTCTTTGTGGGCGTTTACAATACTGCTTTTTATCTTTATCAAACAAGATGCGGACAGGCTGAATATCTTGTAAACAAAAAAGGCATCTGCGTTTTCATCACAGATGCCTTAGACTTTTTTAATACGAAAGATTAATAAAACGAAATTCTATTGTCTTCGATATCTGAAGTGTTTTCAAGTGCTTTGAAAGCAAATCCCTGGCCTACCCTCGTTTCGTAAGCTTTTTGTAATTTATTAATTGTCGTCAGGTAACTGGCTTGTTCGCTGGCTAAAGTAGTGTTGCCAACTTTAACAAGAAATACCCCGCCTTTACCAACTACGGGTCCAAATTGATCGCCTTCCATTTTACCAAATATGGTTCCGATCACTTCGCTTTCTGTACCAAAACCGATGATGTTTCTCGAATCAAAGGTAATAGACGCCATATCAGATTTATTGAAACCGGCTTCGGTCAATTTGTCGAAATCGTCATCCATACCATTCATTTCTTCAACAATCAATTTTCCTTTCAGATCGTTGTTTACGAAATTCTTGAGCCTTTTTTTAACCTCATCCATCTGGGGATAACCTTCTTCTGCTTTTTTAGTAAGAACAGCAACTACAAATTGACCATCTAAATCAAATACATTAGACACATCACCAACCTCAACTTCTCCCACTTGTAGATTTCTACCAAATGCCCAACGGATAATCTGGCGTGGACTGTTAAGACCGGTAATCCGGTTATTGATTTCTTTTATATTATTCGATGTGCGTTTGTTAAAACCTTCCTCGTTAACAGCAGCATCAAAATCTTCTACCGATCTGCTTTCGGAGGCAAGTTTACTTGCCTGGGCATATAAATGCTGGTAAGTTTCGTTGCTTGGAATTACTTCTGATTCAACAATACCAACCCTCACTTTCTTAGAAAGGTCTTTTTTACCGGTTACTATAATTATGTGATAACCATAAGGGGTTTCAGCCAAATTGATACTGCCTATTTTGTTGTTGATTACTGTTTCGTTGAATTCCGGCATCATTCTGCCATCTTCAAACCAGTTAAGATCACCATCATTTCCGCTAACCATCGGGTCGTTTGAATACACTTTTGCAAGTTCAACAAATCTTCCCGGAGAGGCCACCAGCACATTCTTTAAACTATCTGCAAGTAGTTCCGCCTGCACTTTCGTAATAGATACTTCGGGCATTGCCTGTGCTGCGCCCTGGTACGAGATCAAGATATGACTGGCCCTTAGCGAATCGGGTCTTTGCGCAATATCCATCAAACGGGCAATGTAGTATGTATTGTTAACAATGTATGGCTCGACAACCGTTCCGATTTCGCTATTAAACATGATCGAATCGATTTCGACAGGAAGCGTTCCTTCCGCTTTCCATGAACTATCATAGTTAACATCTGAATTGACCAGAACAAAACGTGCCGGATCTTCTGACAGTTGAAATTCATCGTAAATGATGTTCATTTCTGTTCTTGCAGCTTCAAGGTCTTTATCTGAAGGATCGATATTGAAAATTACATAATCGAATACCCTGAATGCATCCTGTTTATATTGCTCTTTGTGAATTTCGTATTGACGTTCATAATCATCATCAGTCGGGGAAATGAGGCTATCACTAACATCAACAAATTTTCGTGAGATGAATTCAATGCTTGATTTGTTATTTTCGTTTTCGTAAGCCAATTTCGCAAGTAGTACGGGCACATGATATCCTTTGCTGATCAGTGTGTTATATTTTATCCTTAACCGATCGTTTTTGATATACTCTTCGAATATGATCCATTGTTGTTGGGTCTCGGGAGATTGCCTGTCGAGCGATGCGATAAACTGATCAACAGAATTCCTGTCGAACATTCCGGTTTGCGGATTTGTGAACGACTGGATGATCAACTGATGGGGATTTGCACCACGAATCAAGTCATCAAGTTCTTCAACCGTTACTTCAAGTCCTAAAGCTTCGTATTCTTTCTGCAATAAAACATTCCCAACCATCTGGTTCCATGTTTCATTTTGCAGACTGAATGTTTCGTCCGGTGTCAGGCGTTCTTTTTGTTGTTGTTGCTTGGTAGCCTGAATATTCTGATCTAATTTATAGCTGAATTCCTGATAAGTGATCTCCTCACCTTCAACTATTCCAATATTTACTTCCTGATTGCCCATACGTCCGCCTCTGGCAAAGTCACCCAATACAAATGCAGCCAGTGCCACACCGATGATAATTACCAGTAACGAAGAACGTTTTCTAATGCTTCCTATAACAGCCATTTCTTATATTTTATTGTCAAAAATCGAGGTGCAAATGTACAAATGTCTTCCAAAGTATGAAAAAAAAATTCTAAATTGAATTTTGTCCAAATAACACACTTGTAAACACCAGGAAATAAGAGCAATACGTAATTTTACTCCGCTTATTCTGAAAGGTTCGAATTGTGTTTTCGAAAAAATGGGGTCAATAATTACTTGTTATCTATCTGCGCTGATTACTAAAGTGTAAGCAAAATGTATTTCAATTTGAAATCTACACGCTATGTGGGTGGATATTTACCCAGCCACCTGTAATTTTACTTCATCGATTTTGTTCCCGCTTGATTTTAAAACTGTAAAACGGAACGGATAGGCTTCAATTTTTTCGCCGGCAGAAGGGATGCTTTCGTGATGATGTAAAATAAATCCGGCCAAGGTTTCGTATTCGTCAGAAACAGGGATGTTTAGTTTGTACTTTTCGTTGAGATAATCTATTTCGAGCCTGCTCGAAAAAATGTATTCGTTGTCAGAAACCTGTTTATCAACTGTTTGTTCCGTGTCATATTCGTCCTCAATCTCACCAAAAATCTCTTCAATAATGTCTTCCATGGTCACAATTCCCGAAGTTCCACCAAACTCATCAACTACAACTGCCACACTTTTGTGGTTTTTAATGAAATTATTCAGCACCTGGTTGGCAGCCATTGTTTCGGGAAATACATCTGCTTTTCTTATTATTTTATCAATGCCGGATGGTTTACTGAACATATCATAAGCATGAACATAACCGATTAGTTTATCGATGTTTTCTTCGTAGATCATTAATTTAGAATGGCCGGTTTTAATAAATAATTCCCGGTAAGTCTGGATGTTGTTTTTTTTATCAATTGCAACAATTTCGGTTCTGGGTACAAGGCAATCACGCAATTTAATATTCTTGAAACCCATCGCATTTTGTATCATTTGCATTTCCTGGGGGAATTCATCTTTTTTCTCCTCATCAGGCAGGTATTCTTTGACATATTCCTCTAAATCGATTGAACTAAAATTATAGGAGGAGGAAGCCAGCTGTACTTTAAAAATCTTTTTGAGTAAAATTTCTGCAAAGCCGATGTAAAGTAAAATCAATGGATAAAAAATGAAATAGAATAGCCAGACGGGCAAAGCAAAAAATTTGAGGATTGAATTTGCGTTGATCCTAAAAAGCACTTTGGGAATAAACTCTGCCGTAACCAAAATGATGATGGTTGATAGAATGGTCTGCGAAAGTAAAATGATAAATTCAGTAGCATAACCATCAGGCAGCAGCCCAATTAATAACGGTTTTAAAATGATAGCCATGGTAATACCATAAATTACCAGTGCGATATTGTTGCCGAGCAAAAGGGCCCCGATAAACCTGGAGGGGTTTTTATAGAAGACGGCTAAAATCCGTGCCGACAAAATATTCTTTTTCAAATCGAGTTCCTGCTTCAGCCTGTTGGCGCTAACAAAGGCAATTTCCATCCCCGAAAAAAACCCGGAAAGCAAAACCATAATGATGATAATCAGCCCGGAGGTGCTCACAATAAATGGGTTAAGATAAAATCAGAAATACCACCAAAAAGAAATTTGTTAGAAAAAATATGTAAAATGTTGTTCATTATATGGCCTAAATTTAATCGGAAATGCTGTCCTCTTCAACTTCCAGAACCCCCCTGAAATTAAATATTTCCCGTTCGCTGAATGTTTCGGTTGCATGCATGCTATCGCCATAAACAACTTTATCAGGAGAAGATATTTTCACGAAAGTATTCGAATATATTATTTTCTTTTTCTGGTCCCAGACGAGGTTTTCGGTCTCCAGTTGTTCATCGGTGTCAAAGTTAATAACCACTACGTTATTGCGTGCACGCAAAAATTTGCGTTTCTCGTAGCGTATTCCATAATTGGCTTTTATTGAAGAGGTCGCTTTTCCGCTTGTATCATGAAAAGAAACTTCGAATCCTTCCGGAAAAACCGAATAAGGGTCTTTCCCATCAAAACGTTCCATTAAAACACTTTTTAAAACCACTTGTTTGTAACCGGAATCAGTCCGTGTATATTCGATATCGTAAGCAGTTACAACAGGTAAGGAGTCTTGTTTTGTGATTTCCTGAATTACAGTCATCGAGTTTTCACACGAAAAAAGCACCGCCACAATCAAAGTTGCGAGGGTGCCCAATATGAGTGTTTTAATCATTTTTCAGGAGATAAGCGCTATTTAGCCGCCCTAACCTTGGTTGTTTCATTAATCCAGCAACCAACCTCATATGATTCCCCTTCGGTTAAATTATAAAAGAAAATCACTTCAGTCTGAGGAAAGTAAGCCGAATAAGTGCGGATCCGTTTGTTGGCTAAATCGGTCAATTCAGGATCTACTCTTTTGGCTTTGTTATATTTATCAATGGCAGCCCAATAAGCCACTTTCCTGGTCAGGTCGTTGTCGCCACACTTTTTCGCGCTCATCGCGTATAAATCGCCAATAAAAAGATAAGGCTCTCCCCATATAGGGTTCTGCTTAGAAGCTTTAAGTGCCATTTGTCTTGCTTTCGGGAAATTGTCTAATGCACGGTATATTTCAGCCAGGAAAATGAAGGCATCATCCACTTTCTCCTGGTCATCCATTTGCGTAGCGTCCTCCATATAGGGAATTGCATTAACATAGCGTTTTTGTTTGAGTAACATTTTACCAATCAGGTAAGCCGACTCTGGTGAAGGCTCAAGATCGTAAAGGCTTACCGTCGCTTCAAAATAAAGTGGGTCTTCGTAGCATTTCTTTTTGTCGAGCAACTTGACAATTTTCTTTACAAGGTTTGCATCTTCGGGATCGTGGTCAAATTTCTGCTGATAAATCCTGACCAAATCAGGGCACTGGGCAAACGGTTCAAATGTACTCTCAATGTTCCCCAATATGTTTTCGTATTCCTGAACTTTTTTGTCTTTACCCGCTTTTTTGTACTTAATAATATTCGATTCGAGATATCCACTAATCACATCATAAGCATCCACAACGGCGGCAGTATCTGTATCGCCTTTCATGGCCATTTTAGTTACACCCCTGAAATAGTAAACATATACCGGACCTTTTGCATTTTCTTTGTCGAGTTCAATTGATTCCTTCAGGATGTCGTGTGATTGGATATACTCCTGAGGCCTGAGTTTATACAGGTCAACGCCTTTGTATCCTAAAATTTTTCCAACCTGGGGTTTTTTAGTTTTATAGTGGTTGGGGAAGTATTTAATCCTATAATCATAAATCAGCATTAATGAATCAATCAATTTTTCTTTCCGTGCATCGTCTTTAGCCTTCTTGATATAATAATTCGTCATTTTTACACCATCAATGTACAGGTTTTCAGTCGACCGTGGGCAGTTGGCAAATACCCAGTGCCAATTTTCCATTGCGTGCGAAACGGCTGGACTTTTGTACTTGCTCGCCTTCCATTGTTTATATGATTCGCGATACAATGAAAGATTCTGAACACAGGCTACACTGTCTGTTCCATACTTAGGCTCAGTGCTTTGTGGTTTGTTTGGTTTAACCGGCTCATCTGCTAAAGCTTGCAGGCTGAAAATTAAACTTAGCATGAAAATTAATGATTTTACTTTCATCATTTTGTGATTTATGTTATATTATCTATATCTCCGTTTGTGGAACCAACTTTCAAAGATAGACACTCCTAATGAAATATTAAAGAAATTTTCCTGTATTAAATTATCTTTTGTTGTTCCACGCTGTCCATATTCAAATGCCAGGTCAATGCCTGTTCTTGATTTCTTCATTGGGAAAGCAAATCCAAAACTTATGCCATACTCATCAATTGGATGTCCTAATAAGCTTAAATAAGAGTTTGTATAACGAAAACCGAGACGGTACGACATGCGTGAGAATAAAGAGGAGATGCTTGTATGTTTGGGTGTGTACTGACCCCCAAGGGCAATACGCCACGCATCATCCAGCGAATCTGAGTGGCCGAATGATTCAAACTTCGACCAATTTTGCCATTCAAAATCAGCGCCAATTAACCAGGAATTTGAATTTCTATACATAAATCCAAAACCGATATGGTCAGGCAAAATAATAAGCCCCTTCGTTTCGGCCTGATGGAAAATGGTGTCGATTGGGTTTTCAACAGCATCGTCAAAACCGCCCAGAAGCGTATACGACACTGCTTCTCGTTTGGCATTTATATAAAAGGTATTGGAGTATACAAGACCAAGCGTCAACATTTTGCCATCTTTAAACGGAATGTCGTATTGAAGACCATAGTCAAATATAAAATCGCCTGACCTTGTTTTGGTTAAGGCTTTAACGCCAAATATTAGCAACGAATCAGGGAAATAAACCATGCTGCTTCGCCTGCCTTCACCAAGAATTAATGTAGCATCAAATCCTGCTCTCAGGTGCTTACCTATTTTAAAACCATTGCCCCAATAAAACTGGTTCATTCCTCCCTCACCTGAGATATTATTAACCACATCAGAGAAATCGTATTCACTCATATCAACAATGACCTTCACATCGTAACC
>JAUXBM010000009.1 GCA_030619415.1 Chlorobiota bacterium | reverse complement strand
GTTGAAAAAATATTTGGTAAATATCATCTCAAACGATTCGATGAAAACAGTGAGCGGATTGAAGCTTCTTTTTTAATCGATTCCCCCAGGACGGAAAAATTATCAGCTTTCAGCAAAGAAGTTGAAAAATTTGGCGATTCCGTGAAAATTTCATTTGTCGAAAGCAAATCATTCTAAGCATGTTGTTTCCTGAATTTAGGGAGGAGCGTAGCCGCTACGAACGCAAGTTTTTGGTGACGGATATGTTTTATCATGATATTGAGCAACAGGTCAGGGTACACCCTGCCGCTTTTTCGCCTATTTTTCATTCACGCTATATCAACAATATCTACTTCGATACTTATGACCTGGATTTTTACCACGACAATGTTACCGGTAAAGGAAGCCGTAAAAAAGCCAGGATAAGGTGGTACGACGATCAGCAGCAGTTTGTGGAAAAGCCTGTCCTTGAGTTTAAAGTACGCGAAGGCATGCTCGGTGATAAACTGTCGTACCGACTCAAACCTTTTCAATTTGATCAGGAAATAACAAACGAAACATTGCAGGATGTATTCAGGCAATCAGATCTACCAGAATGGGCACGAGGGATACTTATCCAATTAAAACCGGCTTTGCTCAATCGATACCGCAGGCAATATTTTGCCAGCTTCGACAACTGTTTTCGGATTACACTCGACGATGATTTGAGTTATCATATCATCGGTTCTCAAAACAACACATTCATCGAGCACTGCACAAGCGACGATGTTATTGTGGAACTAAAGTACGAGCGAATTTACGATGACATTGCCCCACAAGTGACTAATAAATTACCCTTCCGTTTAACGAAAAGTTCGAAATACGTGAATGGAATTGATTTTCTTCACCCGATGATTACCGGATAAATATATTTAGAGACTGTTTGGAATTTATACTTCAGTTTTCTTATGTGTCTTTTTAGCCATCTCATCGTTATTTTTTCGACCCGTAGCTATGGCTATGCGTCTCAAAAATGCCTCGATCTGACAAAAAATACATCATAATAAATTCTAAAAACAAAATCCAAACAGTCTCTTAGGATTGGAATCGTAACTCGAATTTCTATCTTTGCCTGAATTTTTAAAAACCCAATAGAAATGAATTATATGAAACTTAGCTTATCAATATTTGTAATCGCATTAATGTTTGCAATTTCATGTAGTAAAATTGCGGATGTTAATTTTGATGCAACTTATTCCGCCAATTTAGAATGCGAAGTTCCTCCCGCGTCAAGGGGTGGATTCTCGGCTGAGGATGAAATCGATCCGCTTTCGAATAGTGATGTCGCCAAATACATTGATAACATTAAGGATTTTGAGATAATCGAACTTATTGCTGATATTACGGCTATCACTAAAGAGGTTAAACTTTTATCAGCCGATCTCGAAATATATTCCGGTAGTAAAAAAGCAAGCTGGCATATTGAAAATGTCAATCTTGTCCTTAATGAAAGCCTTATCCTGGATAATTCAAATGGACAGTGGGATACGGTTAAGGATATTTTGAGCGAAAAGAAAACTTTTTATGTTAGTATAATCGGACAAACTGAAGAGGACGATGTGACATTTACTATCAAAGTGTCGATTTCCGGAAAAGTAACTGCCAGTCCATTGTAGCGTTTAAAGATTTTTAAAAGAGAGGTAGTGTCAAATAGATTGACTATCAAAAACGATTCCCTCTGCGTTCTTTGCGCCGCTGCGTGAAATTATATTTTTGAAATAGCTTCTTTTTCTATTCGTGAAAATAAACCCGTTTCACCCTTCTCGAAATACGGCTGAGGACTTCGTAAGGAATGGTTCCCGCCTTTTCGGCAAGTGCAGTAACGGGATGGTCCTTATCAAAAACAATCACTTCATCACCTTCTTTAGCCTCGATGCCTGATAAGTCGACCATGCACATATCCATACAAATATCCCCGATGATGGGAACCTCATGACCATTCACAACCAGGGAATATTGGCCATTTCCTAAATTTCGCATTAAACCATCCGCATATCCTACTGACACAATGCCCACATGCATTTCGTGGCCGGCTATAAAACTCCTGTTGTAACTTACTGAATCTCCAGGCTTGATCTTTTTGATTTGTGCAATTTCCGATCGGAGTCTTGTCACATTTTCCAACTGGCGTTCATCTACTTTGGCTCCAGCTATTCCGTATAATCCTATGCCAAGCCTCACCATGTCGAATATGCCTTCGGGGAAACGGCTGATGCCTGCAGAATTTAAAATATGAAGCATTACTTTTTGTTCAAAGCTGTCAACGATCTTCTCTCCCATATTTTTCAACCTGGCAATTTGTTCCCTCGAAAAAGAGTCAAATTCCGGTTTGTCGCTGGCCGAAAGATGTGAGAAAACAGACTGGACATAAATCAGTGGATTTTTTTTAAGTTTATCGATTAACCGGTCAATGTCTTCTTCCACAAAACCAAGCCGGTGCATCCCGGTATCGATTTTAATATGCACCTTGACCGGTTTATTTTGCGGGATGGCATTCCGGATGATCGTCTTCTCGAGCAACCTTAATGCCCTGAAACTAAAAATCTCAGGCTCCAGCTGATGTTTGATCATGGTCTCAAAAGCATATTCTTCAGGGTTCATCACCATAATTGGGATGTTGATGCCGGCTTTGCGTAGTTCGATACCTTCATCGGCATAAGCCACTGCCAGGTAATCGGCATGATGGAACTGAAGCATATTCGCCACTTCAAAACCACCACTTCCATAAGAAAAGGCTTTGACCATGGCCATCACTTTTGTTGAGGGAGGTATTTTGGAACGGAAATAATTCAGGTTTGCAATTAACGAATCCAGGTTTATTTCAAGGACTGTTTCGTGCACTTTTTGCTGTAACAAACGGCTGATCTGTTCGAATTCAAAAACACGCGCCCCTTTTAGCAAGATCGACTGGTTGGTAAAATTGGCAAATGGGAAAGTGGATAGGAATTCGGAAGTACTTTCATAAAATGCCTTCTCCATCGTAAATTTTTCTTTCTGCCTGCCAATGGCCGGCCCGATGCCGATGAGCTGATCAATATTTTTCTTTTCGAGAAGCAATGCCACATCAGAATAGAGGTCAACCTCATTGCGACCACTTTGCAAAATATCCGATAGTATTACAACCTTTTGACGATGCTGATTCTGTTGATTCAGGAAGTCCAGGGCAATGCTCAAAGAATTAAAATCAGAGTTATAGCTGTCGTTGATGATGGTGCAATTATTAACTCCGGCCTTTAGCTCAAGGCGCATTGCAATCGGCGTCAATACAAGCATTCGTTCTGCAATAACATCCTGCTCATAGTCCAGATAAAGCATGGTAGCCCAGCAATGAATTGCATTTTCGATCGATGCTTTATTGGTAAACGGAATTGTGATACTTAATTTTTTGCCTCGAAATAAGGCAATTATTTCTGTTTCAGAACTGCCTTGTTTGATGTCAGAAATAACCAGGTCACAATCGGGGTTTGTCCCCCAGCGAAAAGTGCTGATGTTTTCCAGAATACCGGAGCGGATAAATACATCCTGCAAATCTTTGTGATCGGGCGAGTAAATTAATACATCAACCTTGGTAAACAGGTTTAACTTCTCACCAACTTTTTGTTGGATGTTTATGAAGTTTTCATCGTGAGCCTGGCCAATATTTGTAAAAATGCCGATGCCTGGCTTTATAATGGCCTGCAGGTTTTGCATCTCATCGGGCTCTGAAATGCCGGCCTCTATTACGGCTAAATCATGCTCATCATTCATCTGCCACACCGAAAGAGGAACGCCAATTTGAGAGTTGTAACTTTTTGGGCTTCTGACAATCGATTTGTCTTCGCTCATCAACTGATAAAGCCATTCTTTAATGATGGTTTTCCCATTGCTGCCTGTAATGCCAATTACCGGAATATCAATCTGACTGCGGTGCGTTGCTGCAAATTGCTGGAGGGCCTCCAGTGTATCTTTAACAATAAAAAAATGAGCCCCCGGAAAGTTGGATTGATCTCCAGGGATTTTTGAAACAACATAATTCCGAACACCTTTTTTGTAAAGATCGGCCACGTATTTATGCCCGTTATTCCTTTTGGTGACGAGCGCAAAAAATAGGGTGTTTTTATGAGTGATAAGCCTTCGGCTATCAATGAGGATGTCTTTTACCTGTATTGATTCCGGGTTTGCAGAAATTAAATCTGCTTTCAGGATATCTTTGATTTCATTGCCGCTATAAACCCTGTGGATCATGGGGAACTTTCTGTTACAAACGAAGTTGTTGATGAGGTATTTTATAAATGCCGAAAAAAATTAGTCCTGTACCCTCTTCATTTCTTCCACCTCGTTAACATGTTTTGAATTTAAAAACTCGCGTATCAACCCTGATTGTAAAGGATCTCTGTTCGCCTCTTCAAATAACAATCGTTTACGATGTATATCAACGGCAAGGTACAATGCCTGCCGCATCGACTTTGGAGAAGCCAGGTTTTTGCCTGCTTTCGCATAGGCAGTGCCATGTGCCGGTGAAGTCCTTACAATTGGCAACCCAGCCGTGTAGTTTACTCCGTTTCCGGAAGCCAGTGTTTTAAAAGGAATCAGTCCCTGGTCATGATACATGGCTAAAATGGCATCAAATTTTGTGTGTTCCCCCGACCCAAAAAAACCATCGGCAGCAAAAGGTCCAAAAACCAGGTGACCACTCTTTTTGGCATTAATTACTGTTGGAAGAATGATGTGCTCGTCTTCGTTGCCAATCAGGCCTTTTTCGCCGGCATGTGGATTCAAACCAAGAACAGCGATTTTCGGTCTCGAAATGCCAAAATCTTTTACCAGCGAATTGTGAAGTAGGATTAACTTTTCATTGATCAATTCTTCTGATAGGGTTGCCGAAACCTGGTTGAGCGGAATATGCCCGGTGACCGTGCCAATCCGCAGATTGTCGTTTACCATCAACATCAGCAATGTTTTTTGGTTAAATCGCTGCGCCAGGAATTCCGTGTGTCCGGGGAACTGAAAATCCTGAGACTGAATATTGTATTTGTTGATGGGTGCGGTTACCAGCACGTCAATCTTTTTATCCTTCAGGTCTGTTACCGCCTTTTCGAGTGCACGATAGGCAAACTCCCCTGCAACCGGTGTTGATTTCCCAAAGTCAATTCGAATTTCATCATTGCTCAAATTGAGGATATTTACTTTTTGGTTATAAGCCTGGTGTACCTCATTGATAATTTTATAGTTAAAATCGTTGAAATTGAAATTCTTTCTGTTGTATGATAATATTTTTGATAGGCCATAGATTACCGGTGTAAACATCTCCAGCATCCGGTTGTCGTTCAAGGCTTTGATGATCACCTCGTAACTAACGCCATTTAAGTCGCCGTGAGTAATACCAACCTTGATTTTTCTGTCTTTTCCCTGTTGTTTGATCATGGTGATTTGGTTACCGTGCAAAGTTAGGTTTTTTGGCGGAGTAAAGGAGAAATGTAATACCGGAATGAAGGAATTTTGGAATAATGCCGTATGACACGTAGGGGGTGGGTAGTGGTGGTAAAGACCTTCCAGAGTTCGATCCCGACAGCTGTCGTGATGGAAGAGTCTTAATCTCATTGGAGCACAACGAGGAAGACTCCAAGTCGTCCGGCCACTAATTACAACCTTATTCTTTCTTTCTGCCTTTCAATGAATTGTCTGGTGAGATTACCTGGCTTCTTAGTTTTCAAGCGTGAACGCTTGAAACAGATGGGGTAAATTACATGAATACCGTCAAAAAAGATAATTAAATACACGACTAAACTTATGTAATTTCAAGATAAATGAGCGTGCGACTACTCTCAATCCAAACTTTAAACTTTAAATTTCAGACTTTAAACTCAAAATTTTCAGACCTTTGCCCGCAAAATCTGCTTTATGGCCATCTCAAATTTTGTTGATTATGTAAAAATCTATTGCCGCTCTGGAAATGGAGGGGCAGGCTCTGTTCATTTCAGGCGTGAAAAATACCTCGAAAAAGGAGGGCCTGACGGTGGCGATGGTGGAAAAGGCGGCGACATCCTGATGGTGGCAAATTCCCAAATGTGGACCCTGCTGCATTTACGGTATACCCGTCACCTGAATGCCGAAGGTGGTGCATCAGGAAGTAAACAGCGGAGTTCAGGTGCCAGCGGGAAAGATATTATCATTGAAGTGCCTTTAGGAACAATCGCCAGAAACCCCGAGACGGATGAAATAATGGGCGAGATAACCGACAGGGAACAACAAGTGGTTTTGCTAAAAGGTGGCAGGGGTGGACTTGGCAACGAGCATTTTAAAACATCCGTTAACCAGGCTCCGAAATATGCGCAACCAGGAGAGGAGGGGATTGAGTCATTCATCATTTTTGAGCTAAAAATATTGGCCGATGTTGGTTTGGTTGGTTTCCCCAATGCCGGTAAATCTACACTGTTGTCGGTGGTTTCGGCAGCAAAACCTGCAATTGCTGATTATCCTTTCACAACACTTGTCCCAAACCTTGGAATTGTTGCCTATCGCGATAATCAGTCTTTTGTAATGGCTGATATCCCCGGTATTATTGAAGGTGCGCACGAAGGCAAGGGCCTTGGCCTCCGCTTTTTACGACATATTGAAAGAAATTCCATACTCCTGTTTCTTGTGCCTGCTGACAGCGATGATATTAAAAAGGAGTATCATGTTTTGCTCAACGAATTGAAGCAATACAATCCAGAGCTGCTTGACAAACAGCGCATTCTTGCCATTTCAAAATCGGATATGCTTGATGAAGAACTTAGAGAAGAAATTGAGCAGGATTTACCTGAAGTATCTTATCTGTTCATCTCATCGGTGGCTGAAACCGGCTTGATGGCCCTGAAAGATATGATATGGAAGGAACTGAATGAGTAGGAGTTATGAGTTATGGGTTAGGAGTTTGGTCTTGATTCTTTAGCATTTGTGGTCATTCGGTTGTCATTCAATGGTCAATTGTAGACATTTGTTGTAATGGTTCAAATGAATGATGAAGGGCGAAGGTTGAGGGTTGAAGGCGGTTGATTTGAAGATTTGATAATTTGAAAATGAGGGAGAATGTGTCAAATATTATACAGGAGTAAATCAATTACAACCACTGCAACAATTGTAACCATTGTAACTACTGCAACACTTTTTCCTTTTCCCTTTCCCCCTTAATTTTTATAAATCTTATAATCCTCGTTTTCGATAACAATTTCCTTTTTAAGGTCAATATTACTTCCAAACGAGTTCTTCAGTACCAATACATATTTGCATCCGCGATTTCTTAAATTATCCATATAAGCGCTGTCAGCCAGATTTTTATTGGAAGTTAGCCAGCCTTTTCTATGGGTAAAATACATGGGCGTAGGATGATATCCACTGTTAATGACGATCAAGTCTTCCGGTTCAGATATTTTATTGAAATCAGCTTCCAGCCCTAACAGTGCTTTTTCATTCGGCCTGATGCGAAAATCGTTCCATTGGTTCAATATTCCTTCAACACCAATAATAAATAAGATGACAACGATGAGTTTTTTGTTCCTTATCTGCTCCAGGCCATAAGCCGCCATTAAAGCCATTACCGGGATAAAGGGGAGAACGTAATAAGAATGATGTGCAAATATTATTCCTGATTTAAGTACAATGAATGTAAAAGCAAGAAGGCTTAAACCAAAAATAGCCAGTATCAATTTTTGCTTTCGGATAATGCCAAATATCAAACCGACAATCAGAAAAGTGAAGCCCGCATAACGTATCGCGGTTTCGTAAAAATGATTGAGTATTCTTGGCAGGTAAGTCATTGTATCCGAAAAGCCTTTGCTTAGCGGATCGCCCATGAAAAAATGCCAGAACCCAAATTCTTCAACTAAAAATGGAACCCAAATAAAGTACCAGTAATAAACAGGTGCGATAATTAAGATACTTACCGATGCAAAAATCAGCTTTGTTGATGTTTTTATTTCCCCATTGAAGAAGCAAATGAGGTAAACAATCCAAATATAAGCGACAGGAAGTTTGGATAAAATACCTGCAACGCCGAAAAAAATGTACAATGCCAGGTTGCCTGAATTTTGTTTTTTGTCGAGATAATTACTGCCATAATACATGGAAATAATGACAAGTGATGATGCGAAGGTGTCGGGCATTATTTTCCTTGAATACGTTAACCAAAACGAAACAAGCAGAATAAAAGCCGCATTGAAAGCAATAGCCGGTTTAAAATACTTGAGAATTAATTTGTAGAAAAAGTAAATGCCAGCACTTGAAACCACCAAGTTAATCAATCGGCCGTACCAGGCTTCATAACCGAAAATTAATGACAGCAAGTAAATAAGGTAATTAAAAACGGGGAATTCCATTCCCGTGATCCCGGTTTTGTCGCCGGCGATATCTATTCTCGGATAGAAAATGTTTGCATCTGTTTCATAAAAATTACGGGCAACCATGGCAACGGTTGACTGACGCCAGTTATGGGCAACTTCCAGCGGTGGATCTGTAATTCCGTAAAGCCTTAGCACAGCAAATACAAAAATCCAAAACCTGATGTCCGCGAATATTTTTTTATTAAAAAAATTGCGATTCACTTTAGTCTAGCTCGATGATATTATTCTTGATTGCAAACTTCACCAGATCAACCGTAGTTTTCAGGTTGATTTTTTTCATAATGTTGTTTTTGTGGGTCTCAACGGTGCGCACACTTATAAAAAGTTTTTCGGCAATATGCCGGTTTGATAATCCTTCTGCAAAAAGTTTGAATACTTCCATTTCCCTGGGCGAAAGGTCTTTTTGACGCGACTCTTTTTCTTTATTATCGATGTCTTTATCGCCAAGGTAGCTACTCAACAAAATATTGGTGATTGTCTTTGCATAAAATTCATATCCATTCCTCAATGTATAAATTGCCTCCAAAATTTCAGACCTGTCGGTATCCTGGCTTAAATGTCCTTTTGCGCCCGCTTTAATGAGCTTCAGGATGAATTTCTCATTCCGGTACATGGAGAGGACAAGAATTTTTAACTTGGGAAATCTGTTCGAAAGTAATTTAATATTTTCCACATTCTGTTGATCGGCGGTATAAAAAATGGCCAGCACAACATGCACATTGTCATTTACGTGCAGCCTGATAAATTCATTTGTTGTCGAACAACTTTTTGTAACTTCGATATCTTCTGCTCCAAGCAGTAAGGCTTTAATGGCATCACATACTACAGGATGCTTATCAACCACAGCAACTCTTATCATCAGGCATTAATATTCGTTGCAACGAAAATACAAAATGTAGCTTGAATAATATACACATAAAATTTCATGATGTTGTCTTTAATTCATGTTAACTTTGTTCCGATAAAAGAGTGGTGCCCACCTGACCCGTCCTTTGTACACTCTGGTAGGCGGATCGGAAGGGAAGGGAGTACAGGAGTAATGGAGTGCCGGGGTGTATTTAATTAATTTCTATTCCAATACTCCATCATTCCATCACGCCTGAGAAGCGTATAAAAAATACATATCTGGACTTTAAGAGTATAATTGAATAAATAAAATTTGAACCTACGTTAAAAAATGCCCGGAGCAAAAACACATCAATACCTGAATCTTCTGGAAATCATCAGTAATGTAAACCGCATTATCGATCAGAATAAAAGTATTGATGAAACCTTGTCGCAAATTGTTGAAACACTCCAAATCCTGGAAGATGTGCCAAACCCCGGCTATTTCAGGATTATTTATAATAAAAAAGAGTATAAAACCAAAAGCTTTATCGAAACCAGGTTTTGCCGCGAAAGAAGCTTCAAAACATCAATCGGGAAGATTGGGCATCTGCATTTGTGCAACAAGAAAAAACTTACCGGCAATGTTGAAAAAAAGGAAACGGAGCAGTTCTATTTTTTAAACAGCATTACCAGCATATTGCTCAGGTATCTTAATGAAGTTGAGAGTGACATTGCCGATCAACAAAAACTGGTGGTAGATGATGACGAGGGTGCAATTAGCAGTGAATTCCTTCAGCGGTTCCTCAATAAGCACACGTATAATCGCGATGTTTTTCATGATCTGATGCCATTTAAAGTCGGCGAGATACTCTTGATTTCTTCGCTGTATGATGCGTATGCGATTGAGCGTGAGGGCCGGTTTTCGGAGCACATGCTCGGACAGTATGGCCAGTTGAATTTAACATCCCTTCCCAGGATAACCGGAGCCTCTTCGTTGAAACAGGCGGATGAGCTCCTTTCCAGAAAACATTTTGACCTGATTATCTACATGGTGGGAGTCGATAAAAAGACGACCATAAAAGTGAGCGAAAAGATCAAGAAAAGATACCCTTATATCCCCATTTATTTCTTGCTGAATAACCGTACCGATGTTGGCTATTTTCTCAAAATCCGGCACAAGCTTCCATTCATCGACAAACTGTTTGCATGGAATGGTGATTCAAATATCTTCTTTACGATGATCAAAATCCTGGAAGATGAAGTAAATGTTGAGAATGACACAAAAATGGGGGAAGTCAGGGTGATCCTGGTGGTTGAGGATTCGCCTGTTTATTACTCACGATATCTTACTTTTTTATACCGGGCAGTATTGAGCCAGACGAAAAGAATTATCGATGATGTAGCCTCAGACGAACTCTATAAAGTGTTGCGTTTGAGGGCAAGGCCGAAGATTTTGCACGTATCAAATTTTGAAGAAGCAATCGACCTACTCAATAGGTATAAAAAGTATATGCTATGCCTGATCACCGATGTTAAATTTGAGCGCGGAGGTGATTTTGATGAAAACGCCGGCATAAGACTGTTGGAGTATGTAAACAAGGAATTTAACGATTTGCCAACTATTTTGCAGTCGGCCGATGAGTCGTATGCGAAAATTGCCGATCGGTATAACTCATTATTTGTTCATAAGCATTCCGAAACGCTTTATAAGGATTTCCAGCAATTCATTAAAGACTACCTCGGTTTTGGCGATTTTGTTTTCAAAGATAAAAACGGAAAAACGATCGCAGTTGCCTCTAATTTAAAAAGTTTTGAAGATCATCTGCGGAAAATTCCTGATGAGTCGCTTGTTTATCATGCATCCCGCGATAATTTTTCGATGTGGTTAATGGCCCGGGGCGAAATACGTGCTGCAAGCATTATCAATCCAAAAAAAGTAACTGATTTTAAAGATTCATCAGCGCTAAGGAACGAGTTGCTTGATATGATCAAAGAGCACAGAAACGAGCAGTACGCAGGAAATACCATACCATTTAATTATGAACAAACATTTTCGGAACAAAATATTTATACACTTGCCGAAGGTTCTATGGGGGGAAAGGGCAGGGGATTGTCATTTATCAATGCACTCATTAATAATTATGATTTCAAGCACCAGCTACCGGAAATAAACGTGCGATCACCAAAAACTTTTATCATCGGTATCAGTGAATTCGAAAAATTTATCGAACGAAATAACCTTGCTCAATATGTTGTTGAAGAGAAGGATTACGATAAGTTAAGAAAACGGTTTATTAAAGGAAAGTTGTCTGACGACCTCGTTTCAAAGATTTCTCATCTGCTAAGGATTATAAAAAAACCCATTGCCATCAGATCGTCAGGAATGTTTGAAGATTCACTCACGCAACCTTTTGCCGGAATTTTTGATACCTACCTTTTACCCAACAACCATCCTGATCACCTGGAAAAATTGCGTCAGGCGACCAATGCCATCAAACTTGTTTTTGCATCGGCCTATTCAGCCACAGCCCGCGGTTATATCAAAGCAATCAATTACCAGATGGAGGATGAAAAAATGGCCATCGTCATTCAGGAGGTAGTTGGTAACCAATTCGGCGGACTGTTTTATCCGCATATCAGCGGGGTTGCCCAATCGTACAACTTTTATCCTTTTTCGCATATGAAACCTGAAGAAGGATTCGCAATCTCCGGCGTTGGTCTAGGTAAGTATGTGGTAGAGGGAAATCGCGCCTATCGCTTTTCTCCAAAATATCCCGGCACCGAAATCAATACACCGAAAGATCAGTTTAAAAATTCGCAGCTTAAATTTTACGGAGTTGATTTGAAAAAACAGAAACCCAACTTGTTTGAGGGTGAAATGGCCGGACTGGCTTTGAAAGATATTAAAGTTGCAGAAAAACAAGGTACGCTCAAACATTGTGCATCTACTTATAATCCGGTTAACGATATCATATATCCGGGAATTAGAAAACCAGGACCACGAATTGTAAATTTTTCCAACATCTTAAAATATAATTATATCCCTCTGGCGAATACCATCAAAAAAGTATTAGACCTGGGAAAAGACGCTATGGGTACCGCGGTGGAAATTGAATATGCTGTTGATCTTGAAAAAGATAAGATGGGGAAAGCCTCGTTTTATATTCTTCAAATTAAACCCCTGATTAGCAGCACAACTGATTGCGATGTGGAGATGTCGGAGATTGATGAGAATAAAATCTTACTCTATTCCGAACAGGGAATGGGAAATGGCTGCATTGAAGATATCAGGGATGTAATTTATATTGCTGCCGAACGATTTGATAAGAGCCAGACAGAAGAAATGGCCAAAGAGATTGAAGAGATCAACGATAAAATGACGGAAGAAGACAAACAATACATATTGTTTGGCCCGGGTCGTTGGGGAACCCGTGACCGGTGGATCGGCATACCGGTCAAATGGTATCAGATATCCAATGCAAAAATAATTGCCGAAACCAGCCTCGATGATTTTCCGCTCGACGCATCCGGTGGTTCTCATTTTTTTCATAATGTAACCACAATGAACGTTGGATATTTTACCGTGCAGCCTGAATTAGCGGTTAGTTACATCAACAATAGTTTACTCAAAAAGCAACAGCTAATTCATAAAGGCAAGTATTTCAATCACGTTCGTTTTAAAAAGCCTGTAAATATTAAAATGGATGGCCGCCGGAGAATTTATGTTATTCATACCTGATTTCAACTTTAGTTTTCAACTTACGCTGCGTGAAATAGAACCTGTGAGACCGCCTCACCACTTTTAGAATTAGTATAAATTATCAGGGTAATTGATTGATTTTCTGCCTTTAGTATAATATGCTAAAAATAAGCAGTTTATAGCCTGTTTAATTTTCTAATTTAGCCCGTTATTTTTTACAGTTCGTATCAACCTCAGAAAGTAGTAAATGAGTAAAATAATTGAAAAGGAATTCTTCTCAAAAAACGTAGTCAAGCTCGTTTTAGAGGCGCCTGAAATTGCCCGCTCCCGCAAACCCGGACATTTTGTGATTATTAAGATTGGAGAAAAAGGAGAGCGGATTCCGCTCACTATTGCGGCGGCAAACGAAAAGGAAGGGACAATAACACTGGTTGTACAAAAAGTAGGCGTTACCACCGCAAAACTTTTTGAATTAGAAGTGGGCGATGAAATTTCCGATGTAGTGGGTCCGTTGGGCCAGGCCACACATATCGAAAAAGTAGGAACAGTTTTGTGTGCAGGTGGCGGAGTTGGTGTTGCTCCCATGCTGCCTATCGTTGAAGGTTTGAAAAAGGCCGGAAACAGGGTGATCACGATCCTTGCCGCTCGCACCAAAGACCTGATCATCCTTGAAGAACAGATGAAAGAGCATTCCGATGAAGTGATCATTATGACTGATGATGGTTCGTATGGCCGGCAAGGCCTGGTTACCGCCGGAATGGAAGAAGTAATTAACCGCGAGAAAGTAAATATGGCGGTCACAATCGGGCCCGCAATTATGATGAAATTTGCTGCACTCACCACCAAAAAATACAACATTGAAACCGTTGCCAGTCTGAATACCATCATGGTTGATGGTACAGGAATGTGCGGTGCCTGTCGGGTAAATGTAGGCGGAAAAACTAAATTTGTATGTGTTGACGGGCCGGAGTTTGATGCCCATCAAGTGGACTTTGATGAAATGCTTTCACGATTAGGAGCGTACAAAGACCAGGAAGTTGCAGCTTATCAAAAGTATTTGGAAACGGTTGAAGTTTAAGATAAATGGAGAATATCATAGAATACCTTAAAGAAGAAAGAGCCCAGGATTGGCGCAATGAGTTGCGTAAAGGTATGAAGGCTAAAGAACGCACAAGCCGCATACGGGTAAGTATGCCCGAGGAAGACCCGGATGTGCGGAATAAAAGCCGGATTGAGGTGAATATTGGGCTGGCTGCCGAAAATGCTGTGCTGGAAGCACAACGCTGTATTGACTGTCCTGACCCAACGTGTATTACAGGCTGTCCCGTCGGCATTAACATTCCGAAGTTTATCAAAAAAATAGAGGCTGAAGATTTTGCCGGCGCTGCTGTAACTTTAAAGGAAACCAATGCCCTGCCGGCTGTTTGCGGACGTGTCTGCCCACAGGAGAAGCAATGCGAGCTCAATTGTTTCTATACAGTTAAGTTGAAAAAAACCCCGGTGGCCATCGGGCATCTCGAAAGGTTTGCTGCTGACTGGGAACGCAATAGCGGTCAGATGGCTGTTCCGAAAACAGAAAAACTAAACAATATCAAAGTAGCGGTTATTGGTTCCGGTCCTGCAGGTTTGGCTGCTGCCGGAGATCTTGCAAAGTTTGGATACGATGTTACCGTATTTGAAGCCCTGCACGAGATAGGCGGTGTTTTGAAATATGGAATCCCCGAATTCAGGCTGCCCAACGAACTGGTTGATACGGAAATTGAGATCATGCGTCAGATGGGCATTAAGTTTAAAACCAATTTTATTGTTGGAAAAACAGCCTCATTCGATGACTTGAAAAAAGATGGTTTCCAGGCTTTCTTTGTCGGAAGCGGGGCTGGGCTTCCTCGCTTTATGAATATCCCGGGCGAAAATTACAATGGTATTTTCTCATCAAACGAATATCTCACCCGCGTAAATTTAATGAATGCGGCCGACCCTGAATACGACACCCCGGTTATCAGTGGCAACAGTGTGGCTGTAATTGGTGGTGGAAACACGGCAATGGATTCAGTAAGAACAGCCAAAAGGCTTGGCGCGAAAGATTCGATGATAATCTATCGGCGGTCGGAGGCTGAAATGCCTGCACGTATTGAAGAGGTAAAACATGCCAAAGAAGAAGGTATCATATTTATGAATCTCCACAGTCCGCTTGAATATTATGCTGATGAAAATGGGCGCGTAAACCGGATGAAAGTTCAAAAGATGGAACTTGGCACCCCTGATTCCTCTGGCCGTAGAAGACCTGTTCCGATTGAAGGATCTGAATTTATGGTTGATGTGGATACTGTGGTAGTAAGTGTGGGTGTTTCACCAAATCCCCTTATCCCAAAAGCACTGGCAAATTTGAAGGTCACTGATTGGGGAACAATCGTAGTGGATAAAGATTCCATGCAGTCTTCCATTCCTGAAGTTTTTGCCGGGGGCGATATTGTACGTGGTGGTGCTACGGTTATTTTGGCCATGGGCGATGGACGTACAGCCGCAGCAGGAATGCACAAGTATATTCAGGAGAAAATTAAGGCGAATTAGGAAGAAGACGAAGGCAGGGTGAAAGTTGAGCGTTTTCAAGTAATTACATAGAATTAAGGAAAAAACATAATATCAGTTAACCTGTCCTTCAGGGCAGGGTAAAAAAAACAAAATAAAATGGCAGATTTAAATACAAAATACCTGGGGCTTACACTTCGCAATCCAATTGTTATTGGAAGTTCAGGATTGACAAATTCGGTGAAGGATATCGTAACACTCGAGCAAAAGGGAGCAGGCGCAGTTGTTTTGAAATCCATTTTTGAAGAACAGATTTTACTGGAAGCCGATTGGCGAATGAAAAAAGCTGAAGAAGATGGTTTGCTCTATACTGAATATTCAGAAACGCTCGACTACATTGATGTACACATCAAAGAGAAGGAGTTGACAAGCTATCTCGATTTAATTCGTGAAGCGAAAAGCAAAGTAATGATCCCGGTTATTGCGAGTGTGAATGCCATTTCGAGCCTTGAATGGATCTCGTTTGCTAAACAGATTGAAGAGGCAGGTGCGGATGCCCTTGAACTCAATATTTTTGTAATGCCATTTGGTTTTGATAAAACCTGTACCGACAATGAACAAACCTATTATAACATTGTCAAAAAAGTTAAATCCATTGTTAATATTCCAGTTTCAGTAAAAATCAGCCCGTATTTTTCGAACCTTGGCAATGTAATCATGAAACTTGAAGAAAATGGTGCAGATGGTGTGGTGTTGTTTAACCGTTTCGCCAGTCCTGACATTGACATTAATAAACTAAGAGTTACATCAGCCGATGTGCTCAGTACACCACCCGAAATGGCAAATACATTAAGATGGGTAGCCATTATGGCCAACAGGGTTAACATGAACCTGGCTGCTTCCACCGGTGTGCACGATGGCGAGGCTGTAATAAAACAATTGTTGGCTGGGGCTACTATTGCACAAGTAACATCAGCTATTTATAAAAACGGCCCTGAATATATCTCCAAAATTGTAAACTTCCTCAGCGATTGGATGGATGATAAAGGCTTTAATTATGTTGACCAGTTTCGGGGTCGCTTAAGCCAGGCTTCTACTGAGAATGCTGAAGTTTACGAACGGATGCAGTTTATGAGATACTTTTCGGAGATCAAGTAGACCCGCTAAATCGGCTCGGATTTAGCGGATCGGGAACAGGTTCTCCATCAAAAGCACCTCTTGTTTAAGAATCATTCGGTTCTTTTTCGATCCGCTAAGTTCAAGGCAACTTAGCGGTTACGGTTAAAACAACCGCTCCAACCGCTCCTTCACCTCCTCAAAATCAGCATCGATATCAAATACTAAAGAAGGATTGAGATAGTGTAAATCTTTTTCTTTTTTAAACTTTTCTTCTCCGCCGCCGGTAATATTCAGCATAATCAGCGCGTCTTTCTCAATATCGCCTTCATTTACAACATTAATTAATGACGCTAAAGCAATAGCAGCAGCAGGGTGAAGGTCATTTCCCTCTTTATCCTGAAACAGGCGGTTGGCTTCTTTTGCCTGTTTATTGTTTGCCAATATTACGTGCCCGTCAGTATCCTTGAGTGCATCATACAATCCTCCTGCAAGCGGATAAGGTGGTTTTCGGTTTGACAAAACTTTTGCATCAATTTCTTCAACCTGTTTTCTGGCCAGTTCATCATCCAGGGGCAGCATC
>JAUXBM010000010.1 GCA_030619415.1 Chlorobiota bacterium | reverse complement strand
TTCATTATTTCTGTAGCTTGTTCAAGTATCAGGCTTGCGGATATTCCTTCTTTTGCTGTAATTGAATACCAGCCCACCCTGTTGCCCATATTGTATGTTTGCTGCATGGTGGTGAAAGGCATCACGATCTGGCTGTTTTCCTGTTCTGCCTGGCGGTTATTTTTCTTCGACGAAGCAACGCCAACTACTTTAAAGTAAACCCCCTGAATTCTAATTGATTCGCCGATGGGGTCTTCTCCCGTTTCAAACATCTCCTGGTAAACTCGGGTTCCAATGACGACATTTTTCCGTTTTTGTTCAATATCCAAGCGGTTTATAAACCTGCCTTGTTCAATGTTGGCGGGATCGATCAGATTATATTCGGGATAATCGCCCTGGATTGTAAAGGCTGCAGTACGTTCACCCCTGACTACATTGTTGTTTTCGCCCCGTGTAAACACCTGAAGCCTCGGCGCTATATATTGTATTTCAGGGATGTTGTCTTTAAGCGCCTGGGTGTCGTCGTTATTGAAATTGTATCGGCGGCCACGCGGAAATCCTTTATAAGGTATGGTGGTTTGCTGTGTCCACATAAACATGCTGTTGGTCGCAAAATCACCCATTCCCTGTGTGGTTCCATTGCGCAATCCCTTGCCTGATCCTAGCATAATGATCAGCATGAAAATGCCCCAAAAAACACCAAAGGCAGTAAAGAAAGTACGCAACTTATTTTGTTTAAGCGCGTAAAATATTTCCTGCCATTTATCTGCATCCAAAAAGCCCATTTCAGCTCTAATTGTTATAATTGATATTATTCATCTTTTAATGCAACCACCGGTCTTACTGATGCCGCTTTCCTGGCCGGAACATACCCGGCAATCGCTCCTGCAAAAACCAATAATACGGTGGCACTAATTGCAATGTTCAGGTTTATCTCAGGATTGGCAAAGTAGTCGTGAGCAGGGATTAAACTGCCCACCAATTCCAACAACCCAACACCAGCCACCAGCCCAATATAACCGGCAAAAGCCGTGATCAGGATAGATTCCTGCAAAACAAGGCTGATGATGGACCAGGGGGTTGCTCCCATTGATTTGCGAATTCCTATTTCTTTTGTTCGTTCTTTTACGACAATCATCATGATGTTGCTTACGCCAACAATACCGGCAATAATGGTTCCTACACCAATGATCCAGATGAACAACCTGATCCCTGCAAACAAGTCCATAAACTGCTTATAGTTTTCAATGCTGTTGAAAATAAACAGTGCCCTGTTGTCCTGCGGATCAAATTTGTGTGTCGCCGAAAGTTCCTGTTTTAATTCTTCAACCACCTGCAAACTCTGCGCTTTTGAAGTAGTTTCAAGGTTCAGGCAAACGGTTCTGATATTTCTGCCCATATTAAATACGCGCTGAGCCGTAGAGATGGGAATATAAACACGCTGCAAATCCCTGTCTTGTCCGGGATCATCAAACACACCAATCACTTTAAATGGAACACCACCAATTTTAATGTATTTATCAATGGCATCCTCCTGTTTGAACAATGCTTCATAAACCAGTCGCCCCAGGGCAACAACTTTACGGTTATCATCAACATCTATTTTGTTCAGAAACCTTCCGTTAATCATCGTTAGCGACTCAACATATTTGTAATCGGGCAGGATGGCAAAAATATCGAACGCGCCGTATTCATTTTTGTAAGCAAGTGTTCCGTTTTCAAGAAAAACATAAGTCCGGGTAGAGCTTATTTCTACACGATCCAGCTGGCGGAGATTATCATGGTCATCATTGGTAAACTGAATCCGTCTGCCCGGTTTCATGCCTTTATATGGTAGTGAGGTCACACCCGAGTTAACGGAAATATAATTTACTGCATCCCCCATGAACTCTCTTTTTACCCCGTTTTCGAGACCGTAACCCGATCCAAGTAGCACGACGAGCATAAAAATACCCCAGGCAACACTGAAACCAGTGAGTGCCGTCCGCAATTTATTGCTGCGGATGGTACTAAATATTTCCTGCCATTTATCAAGGTCTAACATTAGTATTATCGTTTTTTGCTTTAGTTCAGTTTTTAAATTTTATACTTCGTTCTTTCTTATAACCGGTTTTGAGTCTTGAGTCTCGAGTCAGGTGGATGTGTTTTTCATTTTCCCAATTTCTATTTTTCATTTTCAATCAACTAATAGTCTAATGACCAGTGACTAATGACCAATGACTAATATCCATTACGCCATCACTTGTTCGGCAAGCCATTTTTTCCGTTCCCCGTTTGAAATAATGTGGTCGATCAGGCCATCCTTCAAATGAATAATCCGGTCTGTTTTGGCAGCAATATCACGTTCGTGGGTAACAATTAAAATGGTAATTCCCATTTGGTTGATCTCATTAAACAGGTCCATTACCTCCATTGATGTTGATGAATCGAGTGCCCCGGTTGGCTCATCTGCCAATATAACTTTGGGTTCGGATATCAGTGCCCTGGCAATGGCCAAACGTTGTTTCTGTCCGCCCGATAATTCATTGGGATAATGTGTAGCCCATTCTTTCAGTCCCATCCTGTCGAGGTATTCCATGGCCTTTGTATTGCGTTTTTTGCGACTGACTTTTTGATAATACAATGGCAATGCAACATTTTCCATTGCATTTTTAAAAGAGATGAGGTTGAAGGACTGAAAAACAAACCCGATAAATTTGTTCCGGTAAAAAGCAGCCTTTTTTTCGCTCAGTTTTTCAATCTTTTGTCCGTTGAGGTGAAATTCGCCCTTGTCAAAATTATCAAGCATACCGATGATATTGAGCATGGTTGATTTACCTGAGCCGGAAGAACCCATAATTGAAACAAGCTCTCCCTTTTCAACATTTAGATTTACACCTTTTAGAACGTGAAGGCTGGTTTTGCCTGTATAGTAAGTTTTATTGATATCATTTAATTGAATCATAATGGTTGCTGTTGTTTACTGGCTCTTATCAAACGAATTAGCATGATCAGTAATTATGCCATTTTATATAATAAACTGAAAATTAGCCTTTAAGAAATTATTCTTTTTCTTAAAGTGTTCGACAATTTAGCAATGAGTGTGCGAATTCGTTCATCTGCAGTTAATCGATTAATAGTGTCAATATTAATTTGTTCCGGCTATTTGAAAAATGTGACAGAAAAAGGCTTTTATTGTGTCTGGATTTGAGCTATTTGTCTCAGACAATAATTCGGTCACCTTTTTGTTATTATTTTTGAAAATCAATTACTTATAAAGTGGACCTTTATACTCAGAAAAAACGCTGGAAGATACTGCTTATGATTCTTGCTGTCATAATCATTGGCGCATCAATATTTTATACCAACCTGTTGGTTACTACTTTTGCCAAAGAAGAACGAAAAAATGTAAGCCTATGGGCAAAGGCAGTGCACAGAAAGGCGCGGCTGGTAAAATACACAGAGTTCTTTTTCAATCAGTTGCAGGAAGAAGAACGGAAACGGGTAGAATTGTTGGCAGAAGTGTACAACCAGATACTCAGCAATAATTCCAGCGACGACCTTACTTTTTATCTTGATATTATTTCAAACAACAATACCATTCCAGTCATTCATACCGATTCGGAAGGTAAAATATTGAGTGCAAAAAATATTGATTTTCCAATAGACAGCATGTCATTTCTTGACGGTAAGCTAATGGAAGAATTTTCGGTTTATGAGCCCATCAAGGTGCATTATGCCCCGCCGCGATTCAATTATTTGTACTACAAAAATTCACGCTTTTTCACAGAATTAAAAGAAGTATTGAACGATTACATTTCTTCTTTTATGGAAGAGGTTGCGCTGAACTCGTCAAGTGTTCCTGTAATAATTACCGACAGTTCAAAAAGAACCGTCATTCAGTTTGGTAACTTAAACGATGTCAGGATGAGTGACCCGGCATACGTACAGAGGAAACTGGAAGAGATGGAAGATGAGAACCAGCCTATTAAAGTAACATTTCGCGACCAGGGAACAAGTTACATTTTCTACCAGGATTCAGAATTACTAACCATTATGAAGTTTTTTCCCCTGGCGCAAATATTGATTATCGCGGTATTTTTATTAATCGCTTATTTGCTCTTTAGTTATGCAAGACGGGCAGAACAAAACAGGGTTTGGGCCGGAATGGCCAAAGAAACAGCGCACCAAATAGGTACGCCATTGTCTTCAATCATGGCATGGATGGAATTGTTAAAGATGGGCAAGGGCACTGCTCATCAGGCAGCAGAGGAAATAGAGAAAGACATTAACCGCCTGGAGATCATCACCGAAAGGTTTTCAAAAATAGGATCAACGCCTATGCTGGTCAAAAATGATGTTGTTCGTATTATTTACGACAGTGTTGAATATATCAAACCCAGGTCGCCGAAAAAGGTAGTTTACAATTTAGAAATTCCAAAAACGAAAGAATTGTTTATCCCCGTAAATGCCGCACTGTTTAGTTGGGTGATTGAAAATCTTTGTAAAAATGCCATCGACGCCATGGAAGGGACAGGCACAATTACACTTATGATAAAAGAAGATACAAAGTATGTAACCATTGATATTATTGATACCGGGAAAGGCATATCGATCACCGAACAAAAAGCTATTTTCAACCCAGGTTACACCACAAAAAAACGTGGTTGGGGTCTGGGACTGTCATTATCCAAACGAATTATCCGCGATTACCACCACGGTAAGATTTTTGTGAAATCTTCAGCTTCTGGAAAAGGCAGTACGTTCAGGATCATCATGAGAAAGAACAGTAAATGAAATAAAAAAATGATTTTGGAATGAAAACAAAACCACCTAATTTTGTTTTCTTTAAATCGAACAATATTTATAAAAAGATCAATGTCAATATTTTCCAAACGCTTCAAGAAAAACATCACGGGAACATCGAAAAAATCGACGTATTTTACCCGTGAAAATCTCATTCAATCATTGACCGATATAAAAAAAATCCTTAATCCATTACCTGATATTGAAGAAATAAATACCAATACCGGGATATCTTTTAATGGAATGGAGTTGAGTAAAATTACTATCGCCTTGCTTAAAAAAGAGATTGGGGATCCTTCATACGTTCTTGATAATTCGGATCGTATTGATAAGCACAAAATACTTTTTTATAAAGACAGTGCAGATTATTATAAATTTCTGATTCAGTATCATTTTATCAATGACCAGTTTTTCTTTGCCAGTAATAAAATATCTTCTTTAGGGATTCTATCTCCCGGGGATAAAAACAAAGTTATTGGCCAAATCAGGTTCAAATACCTTGGTATTCCACCTGAAGAACATATTAAAACACTGATTATTAAAATTGGAGATCGTTTAAATAATGTTATAACTACTGTTGACGATGTTTACTTTCACATTAACTATCTTGCTGAAAATACAACAACACAACAGCTTGCCAAAAAACATGTTGGCCGAATGGAACCGGCAAAAAACCATAGCGGATTCAAAGAAACACTCGATAAATATATTTAATCGATTATCCGCTAACTTTACCGGCTTAAGGTTTCTAATGATTTATGGCCGGCATCTATTTTCATATACCATTTTGTAAACAAAAATGCCACTATTGTAATTTTTATTCGGTGGCGTCTTTGCGTTATCGCGATGTTTTTATTGCAGCCCTGCTAAAAGAAATTGAGCATCGCAAAAACTACCTCCATAACGCATTGGTTCAAACCATTTATTTTGGTGGCGGAACCCCATCAATGCTTACCACAAATGAAATCAATGACATTCTTCAGAAAACAAGAGAAACTTTTAATGTTGCGAACGATGTGGAAATCACGCTCGAAGCCAACCCTGACGATCTTAATGAGGAAAAACTAAAGTCGCTGAAAAATGAAACGGCTGTGAATCGTTTTAGCATTGGTATTCAAAGTTTTTTTAATGATGATCTTAAATACCTGAACCGGGTTCACAGTGCTGATCAGGCAATCAGTTCGATTGAACTGGCTTTGCAACACGGTTTTCAAAACCTGACCATCGATCTCATTTATGGTATCCCAACGCTCACAGATGAAAAATGGAGGCAAAACTTAATGCGGTTCTTTTCATTTGATTTACCTCACTTGTCATCTTATTCCCTAACTGTAGAACCAAAAACAGCGCTCAATGTACTCATTAAAAAAGGAAAAATCCAGGGTATTGACGATGAACAGAGTATTCGCCATTTTGAAATATTGATCGAAGAAACAAATCGAAAAGGATATATCCATTATGAAATTTCCAATTTTGCCAAAAAGGGGTTCTACTCCAAACACAACAGTCTGTATTGGTTAGGTGGTCATTATGTTGGAATTGGCCCCTCGGCTCATTCTTTTAATGGAAGTTCCAGGCAATGGAATGTTTCAAATATGAAACAATACATTGAAACTGAAAAGCTTGAAAAACTTACTGCTGAAAAAGAGGTGTTGAGTACCGATCAACTTTATAACGAGTATGTAATGACTTCGTTGCGAACATCGTGGGGATGCGATTCGGCACACATTAAAAATGTATTCGGTGATGTTTTTGTTGTCGGTTTTTTAGACTCGATCAATACATTCGTGGAAGAGAAAAAAGTATTTCAAACCGATGGTCGCTTTTTTTTGACAAACAAAGGAAAGTTGTTCGCAGACGGGATTGCGGCGGCACTGTTCCGTTAGGAACCCTTACAAGGTTTTAGTTAGAAGGACTGTATTTTGTTACGAAAAATCCAACAACCGGACTGAATATCATGCAAATAAAGAAGGACCATTCCACACCAATTTTTTTCTTTTTCCCAATATATTCAGAAACTACCAGGGAAAATATGTACCACAAAATAAAAACAGCTATGACTATGTACTCCGTCATTTCTTAATAAAAATAAATGATCAAATAAATAAATGGAATTACAAATCCCAAAATGGTCAGCCAGGCGCCCCGTTTAGTAATTCCCCGGGATCCGCGCGGAATTAGAATCCCCGAAATTCCTAAAATAATCAGCGCCCCACAAAAAATATCCGAAAACCAGGTCCAATATTTAATTGGATTGTAGTGAAGGTAATTCACTTCCCTGAAAACTTTGCGTCGTTTTGTTAATTCGATCAAACCTTCGCCTGTTTCCAGGTTAATGTATGCTGTCCCATCATCCAGAAAAACTTTTAAAATTCCTTTGTTTGGAAAATAATGATTTTTATAGTTTTCCCGTTCATTAAATTGCTCTAAAATAATCAGAATTGCATCTTTATCAGGTCGTTCATGCAATGGTGAAATTTTAATTTCCTCAGTTGTAATTTTGTAGTTGGGGTTCCAATCTTTCATGTGGTTGATAGCAATCCCCGATAAGGCATAAATGATGGTCATACCCAAAAACAGGTAACCAAAATCGCGATGGACTGCCTTGTTCCATTTCCTCCACTTCAATGCCATCTGCTCAGAAAATAATTTTGGAATTTAAACGCCTTCTTCAACATCATAATCAACACAGACTACCGAGAAAAAAGAAACATAATCTTTTTCTGATTCGGCAATTTTTGTACGAAAATTGTTGATTTTTTTCAGGTCGGCATTTTCTTCACTTTCGTGATGCTCTCCTTCACCTTCGCCATCACCCATATGCACTTTCTCTGCTTTTTCGCCTTCCTCATGACCAAGTCCGGCAAGCACTTCTTCTTCCCATTCGCGAAGGTATTCCTCATCAATTCGAAGTTCATCAACAACGCCAACAATCCGTACTGTTTCGCCCTCCAGCTCGGTATTGAAAGCAGCCATGTTTTCGCCTGTTACAACTTTTACACGGGCATCAGCATTTTCGTTAACAAGAAACATTTTCTGACCACCGTGTTTACAAACATGGTCAATCATTCCTGTTAAAACGACCTGCTTTCCGACGAGGTTTTCTGCCTTTTCATTAAAATCACTCAAATCAACTGTAACAACTCCTTCATCTGTTATTTCTTCAATAACTGTGGAAGTTTTGGCTTTATCAGCATTATTTTCACAAGAAACCGTGAATATCAACAGTGTAAATAAAAAAGGGATAATACTTTTCATAGTGTTTGTTTTTAGGACAGGCGAAGATATGAATTTTAGTGAATTGTTTATTGCTTGCTTGCCATTAATCCACCGAAATACCGTCGTACTTCACCTCTTTGCCATTTTTGTAGGAAATATTGATTATGGGAAAACCTTCGTAATCAAATTTTTTCCAGTCGCCTGTTTTTCTTCCCATTACATAACTGCCTTCTTGTTTGATTTTTCCATTGTCCCAATACCAACTGTGCTTTCCATTTTGAAGATCATCAACAAATTTGCCCTGAAAACTTATTCCGCCGCCGGGATAATACGATTTCCAGGTGCCATTGCGCATACCTTCAACATATTCGCCTTCATCGCGGTTGTCGCCAACTTCATAAAACCAGAATCCTTCGCGTTTTCCTTCAATAAAATCACCCTGGGTTACCACATTTCCATCAACATCGTATTCTGTCATCAAACCATCAGAAAGTCCGTCGTAGAAGAATTCTTCGCGCAATAATTTTCCTGTTTTGAAATACCATTTCCAGGTGCTGTCAGGCATTCCGTTAATATAAGCGCCCACCTCTTCAAGTTGGCCTGAGTTGTAATAAAATTTCCACAGATTTTCTTTTTTATCACTCTTGTAACCACCTGTTGCTTTGAGTTTTTCATCAGGATAATACTCTTTCCAATTTCCCTCTTTTTCGCCGGCATCGGTAAAAATTCCTTCTGCAATAATTTTTCCATATCTAAAAATATAGGCTTTTTCGACTTTACCTTCATCATTATATTCACGCCGCACACCCTCGGGGATTCCGTCCTTATTGTATGTACCCACCACTTTTACTACGCCATTCGGATAATAGTCAGTCCTTACCTCAAGTTTCATTAATTCTTCAGCCATTTCCTGTTTTTCACCATCCACATATTTGGTAGCGGTCATTAAATTACCCAATCTGTCATATTCCTTGAAATAACCATTTTTCAATCCATGCTTAAACGTACCTTCCAACCTCAGCAACTCATCATCATAAAACCATTTCCATTTACCATTCGGAAGACTATCAACGTCGTATCGGTTGATTCTTTCACGCTCAACAACATAACCTTTTTTATAGGTAACGAGTTGAACGACATTTCCATCCAGGTTATATTCGCGGGCAATTCCTTCTTCCAATCCATTCAAAAAAGGTGTTTTCATCTTTATACTTTCATTGGCATAAAGAATATATGTTGGTCCCTGTTTCACATCATTTACAAAAGTTTCTTTGGTGGTTTCTTTGCCCTGGTAAGTGTTTCTGAACCCGTTCTTTTTGCCTTCCCGATAATTGATTTCGAGTACTATTTTTCCTTCATCGTCATAAAATTTCCACAAACTGTCAAGCACAAATTTTTTTCTGTTGCCTTCAGATTTTAACTGCCCGTTCCCGTAATAATTTTTCCAATAGCCATCGGGTTTACCCTCGCGCATAGTTCCTTCACTGGCTATGGTAGTGCCATCATCGTGATAAAATGTATTGTAGCCATTTGGATTTATTTTTGACGTTTCCTGCGAAGACAATTGAAGTTGAAACAATAAACTGCTCAATAGCAGACCTAAAAAACGCATTGAAAATTGTAAATTCATTTGGGTAAAGATACCTTTAAATCAAATTGAGTTTTCTCGAAATATCAAGCATACGCTCGATGGGTTGTTTTGCTTTTTCTATTGTTTCCTGATCAAGCAAAATTTCGGGTTGTTCATTTTTCATTGACAAATAAAGCTTCTCCATCGTATTGAGCTTCATATACGAACAATCGTTGCACGAACAGGTTTCATCTGATGGAACCACAAGAAACTCTTTTTCGGGGGAGTTATTTTTCATTTGGTGAAGAATGCCGGTTTCGGTTGCCACGATGTATTTGTGGTTTGAATCCGTCTGCGTAAATTTTAACATCCCTGTAGTAGATCCGATGTAGTCAGCCAACTCAAGAACCGGTGCATTGCATTCAGGATGGGCGATAACTTTTGCATCCATATTTTCTGCTTTCATTTTCAGAATTGCCTCGGTGCTTAATACATCGTGTACTTCGCAGGTTCCATCCCAAAGTACCATATTCCGGCCCGTTACCCTGTTAATATATCCGCCCAAATTTTTGTCAGGTGCAAAAATTATCTTCTGATCTTTAGGAAATGATTCTACAATTTGTACGGCATTTCCAGAAGTACAAACTACGTCAGTTTCTGTTTTTATAGCCGCAGTAGTATTGATGTATGAGATGACGATGTGATCGGGATGCTTTGCTTTAAAAGCGATAAATTTATCAAGCGGACAGGAATCTGCCAGCGAACATCCGGCTTCCAAATCAGGTATAACAACAAGTGTATTGGGATTGAGCATTTTGGCTGTTTCAGCCATGAAATGAACACCTGCAAAAACTATCATATCCGTTTCGGCTTCCCTTGCTTTTTGCGCCAGACCCAAACTGTCGCCAACATAATCGGCTATATCCTGTATTTCGGGTACCTGGTAATAATGGGCAAATATAATCGCATTCTTCTTTTTCTTAATCTGCTCAATCTTTTCTTTATAATTCATCATTCAGAATATTATATATATATTTTATTTAATATTTAATTCTATATATGTTAATAATATACTGTTAGCTCTTTTGAAGGATTATGATCAAAAAATTTTGAATTGATAAATAAACCATTTTGCTAACAATTTGTTGATAGATGTTAAATACTTAGTTTATTAATAATTAATATTTTAACTGTTTCATTAACAATTACCATAAACTGGTTTTGTTTGATAAATTCTTATAGCATTTGGTATTATCCATTGTTAATTTCTGGTTAAAAGATTTCAAAAAATGTGCCTAAAAAACGTAACCTTTCACATCCCCGGTAAAAGCCAATATTTGTTACCATTAATCAACAAAATTAAGCAGATATTAACAATAAGTTATTCGTAAATTTTAAAATTTTGACACCTAATACTTTATAGAATAGTTGTAGTATGCACATGTTTTTAAAACTGTTCGTTTATAGCAGGTTTGATCAAGGCCTTCAAATTTGTCTAAATTTGTGCAGCAAATTTATTAACAATGGTCGATAGTGATAAAATTATAGGATTAGCAACCGATCATGGTGGGTTTGAAATGAAAGAATTCATTAAGAAAAAACTGCTTGTAGCGGGTTATGAAGTAAAGGATTTTGGTACTGATTCAGAAGCAAGTGTTGACTATCCTGATTTAATTCATCCATTGGCCAGTAATATTGATAAAGGTAATTTGCAAACAGGAATTATTTTTTGCGGCAGTGGCAATGGTGCACAAATAACTGCAAACAAATATTCGGGTGTACGCGCCGCCCTTTCCTGGAGCAAAGAACAAGCTAAATTGGCGCGTGAACATAACAACGCCAATATCATTTCATTACCGGGCAGGTTTGTTTCATTTGAATTGGCCTGGGAAATGGTTCAGGTATTTTTAATGACTGATTTTGAAGGGGGCAGGCACCAAAGGCGCGTTAACAAAATTCCACAAATTATTAAATAGCAAATTGTTGAAAGCATCATCTGAAAGTAAAAGTTTTTTAAAAAATGCAGAAAAAGTTGGTTTTGATAAAGATCATCGCAAGACCATTAATTTCAACATTTCAAAATATGATACTGCCGTAGAAGCAGGACAAAAAAAACTATTTAGAAATATAGAATTGGCCCGAATACGGGCAGGTTATCTGAAGTACAAGGTAATTAGTGAACTGGATAAATACCTGATTGAATTTGAAGATAATTTTTCGAAAAACGGTGGCCAGATAATTTGGGCTTCAGATGCCAATGAAGCAATTAAGGAAATAATTACAATTGCCAGGAAGCATGATGTTAAAAGTGCGGTCAAATCAAAATCGATGATCACTGAAGAAATTGAGTTGAATTCATCGCTTGAAAAAATTGGCATTGAAACCGTCGAAACTGATCTTGGAGAATTTATTGTCCAGCAGGCCGGGCAAAAACCTTATCACATTGTTACACCGGCAATGCATATGTCGAAGGAAGACGTTGCTGAACTGTATAATAAAAAGTTTAAAACAAACACTGATCTTTCTCCGGAGGAACTTACAAAATATACCCGCGAACTTTTGAAAGATAAATTTCGTTCAGCTGATCTTGGTATAAGCGGGGCAAATTTTTTAATAGCCGATACAGGTTCAATTGCGCTTACTGAAAATGAAGGGAATGGAATGCTATCTATGTCCTTCCCAAAAGTTCATATCGCCATTGTGGGTATTGAAAAAATCATTCCGGGCATCGAGGATCTTGATTTGTTTTGGCCATTACTTGCTACACATGGCACCGGACAAATAATGACTGTGTACAACTCCATCATTTCGGGTCCGAAGAAAGCAAGTGAAAAAGACGGTCCGGAATTTATGTACCTCATTTTGCTTGACAACGGAAGGACAAATTTGCTTGAGAAGGAAAGACAACGACAGGCTTTATCGTGCATCCGTTGTGGAGCTTGTTTAAATGCTTGTCCTGTGTATAAAAATATTGGAGGGCATACTTACAACACCACTTATGGCGGACCCATTGGGGCGGTAATTGAGCCGTATTTAAAGGATTTCAAGACCTATAAACACCTTAGTTTTGCTTCATCGCTTTGTGGAAAATGCACGACGGTTTGTCCGGTAAAAATTCCGCTTCATGAACTTTTGCTGGTAAACAGGAATTATGCCTCTAAAAATGGATTTTTGGGTTTCTCTGAACAGCAAGGAGTTAAACTTGCCACAAAAGGCCTGAAATCAAGAAAGATGATGAATGGTGTAAATGGAAAAACCAAAAAGATGCTTTCCAAATTATTTCTCAGCAAACAATGGGGATCAAAACGCGCGTTGCCCGACATTGCTAAAAAGTCCTTTAACCAGCTCTGGAAAGAAAACGAAGAAAAGAATTAGCCTGAAGCTAATTCAGTAGTTCAGCCAGCTTGTCCTGCAATTCCTGTCCACGCAAATTCTTGGCAATAATTATTCCCTCCCGATCAAGCAAGACACTATGAGGAATTGATTTTACACCATAAAGTTTACCGGCGGCGCTCGACCAGAATTGAAGATCGGATACGTGGGTCCAGGTAAGCTTATCATCTTCAACGGCCTGTATCCATTTGTCGTGACTTTTATCAAATGAAACACCGAAAACTTCAAATCCTTTATCGTGAAAACTATTGTAGGCTTCAACCACGTTGGGATTTTCAACACGGCAAGGTACACACCATGATGCCCAGAAATCGACTAAAACATAATTATCATTGGCAACCGATGCCAGCGAAACAGGATTTCCTTCGGGATCGTTGAGGGTAAAATCTACAAAAGGTTGTCCGACGGCTACACTTTTTAGCACTCTTATTCTTTCATTCAATGCCACGGTATAAATTGAAGATGATATAAACGGGTTCAAAGCATTGGAAACCGCTTCCAGGGCATCGAGATCAAACATGTAGGAGTAGGTAATCATTGCAAAGGGTGCAACAACTGAATTGTTTGTTTTCAGGGCAAATTCTTTAATGGACTCAGACTTTAAATCATCCAGCAGATCATATTCATCAACAATTTTTTTCATTGTAATTTCATCCCCTCCTTCTCTTGCCGCTCTATATTGATCGCTCAATGTTTTTGCTTTTTCGTCAAACAGTGCCAATGATTCGTTAAACGATTCATAGACAGTGTGCGAAGCAGAACCGATTACCACGGGTTTATCCAGGCTCTGAACATCCGCTGATACAAAAATTTCCCCACGCTCAAGGAATAGCGGAATAAAGTTTCTTTGGCCATCCAGGAAAACATAATACATCTCCGGAAGATCAATTGCTCCCGTGTAAGAAGCTTTTCCATCAGTAAGCATTACAGAATCGGTTTTTACCCAATCACCATCCTTGCGTTGTTGAAAAGTCAGCATTTCAATGTCAGCACCAACTATCTCAATGTGAACGGTAAATGTTTTCTTTTCCGGTTGACTGCATGAAATGACAAGAAGCAATAAAATGCTAACAGGTATTGATAAAAGAATTTTGTTCATTTTGTATGTCTTAAATTAAAAGCTGCAAAACTATGAATACGGATTGAATGAATTGACTTTGAGATAAAATTTTATCTGTTTATTTTTTACTAAACAGCATCACTGTTATGATGATAATTGCAGTTGAAAGTAATGTGCTTAAAGCGATGCGGTAAAGAATGGTCAGGAAATCGGAAAAGCTAAATACTTCCAGAAAAAAGATTGCTGAGTGATGGATGAAGACCAAAACCAATGTATATCGCGTAAAACCGCCAAGACCTATTTTATTCAGTCCCGGTTCCTCACCCGATGAAAATTCAATGTTCTTAAAAAATAAATTCAAAACAGCCGGACGGAAAAAGGCCAACAGCACAGTGGCGGCAGCATGTAATCCAAGGGTATTTCCAAAATAATCTATTGTCAGGCCGGTAAAAAAGGCAAGAACCAGAATGAAACTCTTATTAATTTTAGCAGGAAGCAACAATATAAAAAGCACATAAATATACGGGTTGAGATAACCACCCAGATTCATATTGTTCAGCACCAAAACCTGGACAAGTATTAGCAAAACAAAACGGGCTGTATTTCTGACGGCAATATTATTCATCCGCAATTTCGTTTTGAAGTTCCTGCTGTTCTTCTTTCATCATGTTTCTGATGATGTACACATGTTTGAGACTATTAAAATCCGTTGTAAAAGCCATTGTAGCCTCTCCAAGATCCTGGATGTCGCTTTGTCTTTCTTCGAGAATTATACCAATAACAATACCTTCAGGAAAAATCAGCGAATTACCACTCGTGATGATGGTATCTCCGGTTGCCAGGTTGATGTGGGTAGGAATATCAATCACCAGGCCTTCCTTATAATTCATTCCTTTCCAGATCACATTAATGAGTTGTCCGTTTTTTTTGATCCTTCCGCTGATGCGGCTGTTTTGATGAAGCATCGACATAACTGTGCTGTAACGACTTGACACGCCAATAACAATTCCGGCAAGCCCGGTTGATGAGATCACCCCCATTTCTTTTTCAATTCCATGCAATGCACCTTTGTCGATCATCATAAAATTATTGACTTTTGAAACGCT
>JAUXBM010000105.1 GCA_030619415.1 Chlorobiota bacterium | reverse complement strand
GAATACTTTTCTTCGTAATAGATCTTGCTTTTTAAATCATCCCGTTCTGCCAGGATTTCGGAAATATTATCTATCTCATCAGGGTAGAGCATTCTCCCATCATGATCACCGGCCAGGCGGTAGAGCATGGCATGGTCTGCATTCAGGTTTCGGCTTTCGAGCAATTCGCCCGCAACCACAAATTCGCCATTTGAAGTATATTTTTCATTGCCCATCTGCGTAGAAGCAGCATATTGGTACACACCTACCGGAAGCCTTTTGAGATCGAGCGTGTAGGCATTTTCGAGCGGTGAAAAAACATAATTGAATTGCTCACCTTCTTCGTTGGTCAATTTAAAATTGACATCCTGTTCGTTGACCGGTTCATACGACCGGTTATACAATTCGGCCTTCACGTTTACGTTTTCGGTGCTGTTATATTCACCTTTCGTGTTCACCCTGAAAAAACGTTTGTCCTTCCTGGCAAGTAACAATTGAACGCTCTTGCCAATCAGTTCATCAAAGGCATCTGTATTGCTCATTTGCAAATAGTTGTGCATTTTCCATATCCACAATCCCTCGCCGGCAATCATTCCTGATTTTTTCCCATTTTCTTCAGAGAAAACTACCAATGGGAAATCGGTAGCCAGGTTGTTAATTTTTTGGTTCCCGAATACACTCGCGGCATTTGATACTTGATAATTGCCAAAAGGCACGATCAAAGGAGGCAGGTTTTCAAGTTGGTCTGCTAAATCTGACGAAAAAGAAAACATTGAAAAAGACGGATTGTACTCAAGTTGCGCTTCTTCAAAAACGCGCGCTGTAACCCTGAGGTTGATTCCCTGGAAATAGCGATTGAACGCATTCAGATCGCTTTGTTTGCCAAGTATAAAAAGGGTGGGTATTTGTTTTTGATTGATATCTTTAAAAAAAGCCTGGGCCGGTTGAGAAACAGATGGTATTTGGTGGATGATGATCATGTCAAAATCGTCCATGGCGCCTTTTAAATTTTGAGGAAAGGCGATCTCAATTTCATAGTTTCGGTTGGTAGCGAGGCTTTGCCGGATGGCCGTGAGGTCGGGATGAGGTGCATTGGCCAGGATCAGGATTTTTTGTCGGTTATTGAGCACATCCACAAAAATGTTCCGGATGTTGTTTTCGATGCTGATTTCTTTGGCGTCCGATTCAACAACAATCCGAACCCGTTGTTTCCCTTTGGTTTCTGCCGGAATTGTAAACCGGAAATTCCTGCTGTAACGCTCACCCGGCACATCAAATGATTGCGATTTAATTGATTTACCAAAGGCATAAACACGAATTGTCCCCTGGCTGCCGGCCATGCTGGTTGCGGTTACATTCACTTCAATTGGAAAATCATCACCCTGGTAAACGATGGTATTGTATCTTACATCATTCACTTTTAGGTCCTTACTCAGTGTTGTGTCGCCCAGTGCAATTGTATAAATGGGGATTTTTGTAGTAGTAGCAGCAAAAACCGGATCGATTCCCTGGTTATGAATTCCATCACCGGCAATTATCAAAGCGCCAATATTCAATCCTGCATAATCTTCGTTTATCCGGCGTATAAAAGCGGAATAATCAGATGTTTCATAGGTGAAATCCGGACCATCGGCCTGTTCAATGCCTGCTCCAAACAAATAAGTGTCGACGTCATAATCCGCCGACAATAACTCTTTTTGTTGGTCTAAGGCCGTAATAAAATCAGACCCGTAAAAACTTGAATCCTTTCCCATGACAACCGAACGGGAATTGTCGATACCAAAAACAATTACCGGCGCTTCAATATTTCTTTTTTTCGTTTTAATAAACGGCGACAACAACAAAAAAGCGAGGATGCTAACCACGATGAATCTTAAAATAAACAAGGTTGCAGTCCAGGCTTTCCCCAATTTGTTTTTACTATTGCCAACATACAGCAAACCGGCATATAACAGGCCAACCAGCACGACCAGTAAAATAAACCACCAGGGGTATCCTATGATAAGATCAGAAATCAATAGTCTGAAAAAATTGAGATGCAAAGATATTGGATTAACATTAACTGCACAGTTATATGTCGATTAATTTCCTATGCCTGAATTCCTTACTTTTGCTTAAAATCTATTGAAATGATACAATTTACAGCTGGTTGGATTGGTGGTCCTGAGATTGTCATTATCCTGGTCGTGGTTTTGCTTTTGTTTGGTGGTCGTAAAATCCCTGAATTAGCGAAAGGAATTGGAAAAGGAATCCGCGAGTTTCGAAAAGCAGCCGATGACAGTGGCCTTGCCGATGACCTCAAAGATGTAAAATCAGAGTTTGATCAGGTGAAAAAGGATGTGGACAAATTTAATCCTAAAAAGGCATTCACTGCGGAAGATCCTTTGTCAGCAAAAAAGAAATAGGTAAGTTTCTTTTTCAAAATGAAACCTGTTTTGTTAATGTCCTGCCAAGAACAGGCCTAATATCAGTACTTTATAAGTGAGAGATTTAACCGAAGGAAAAGAAGGTAAATTGATTTTGCAATTTGCATTGCCAATGTTGTTGGGAAATGTTTTTCAACAATTATACAATGTAATCGACAGCATTATCATTGGCAAAGTGCTGGGGAATGAAGCGCTTGCTGCGGTTGGGGCCAGTTTTCCTTTGATATTCACATTGATATCCTTTGTTGTGGGTATTGCCATGGGGTCCACCATTGTTATTGCCCAGTATTTTGGGGCCAAGGATATGGTGCGCGTGAAAAGAGCCATCGATACGCTTTATATTTTCATGTTTTTTGCATCGGTTGCACTTACCGCTGTGGGATTGTTCGCGAGTGAATGGGTTTTCAAACTAATCAGTTTACCCGATGATGTTATTCCCCTGGCCGTCGATTATTTTTCGATTTATTCGATTGGATTTGTATTCTTTTTTGGTTTTCACGGTACCAGCGCCATCCTCAGAGGATTGGGCGATTCCAAAACACCGGTATATTTTCTTATCATCGCAATGCTTATCAATATCGCCCTCGACCTGTTTTTTGTGATCGGTTTAGGCTGGGGAGTGAAAGGGGTAGCGGCCGCAACAGTCATTGCACAATCGGGTGCGTTTTTTACAATCATATTGTATCTGAACAGGTATCATAGCTTTTTGAATTTCTCTCCGCTAAAAATGCGTTTCAATAAAGAGATCTTCAGAAAAAGTTTGAAAATCGGATTGCCATCAGGCGTACAGCAGACTTTTGTTGCTGTGGGGTTTCTTGCTTTATACCGCATCGTAAACATGTTTGGAACACCAACCATTGCGGCTTATACCATCGCTATGCGTATCGATTCGTTTGCGGTGCTTCCGGCAATGAACTTTTCAGCGGCCATTTCAACATTTGTCGGGCAGAATATTGGTGCCGGAAAATTTGAGAGAATTGACAGGGGATTAAAGTCAACATTGGTAATGATGGCGGTGGTATCAATTACCATTACCGGGATAGCAATCATTTTTGCTGAACCTGCCATTGGCCTTTTTACCAATGATAAAGAAGTAATCGAAATAGGAAAACAATACCTGTATGTTGTGAGTGCATTTTACGTGGTATTTGCCACCATGTTTGTTTTAATGGGTTTACTGCGTGGGGCCGGGGATACGCTCACTTCTATGTTCATTACCATTCTGTCACTCTGGGTTATTCGGATCCCTGCTTCCTATTTTCTATCTGTCGAATATGGATATATGGGTATTTGGTGGGGAATTCCTGTGGCATGGATAATTGGATTGACCCTTTCGTATTTTTATTACAAGACTGGGCGCTGGAAGAAAAAAGCAGTTGTGAAACATGCTGAACAAAAGCTTGATTAAACGGGATGGTTGTCTGCAATAAAAACACTAAAAAGCTTATTTTTGCTCGCTTCATTAAAAGCCCTGAAATGCGTGTTTTCTTTTACCGGTTAATTGTTGTGGTTGTTTTTTTCCTTATGCTGTCACATGTCGCAATTGCTCAGGTAATTCCTCCAAATAATATAGACCCTGATTTAGCTGATAAATGGGCTGACTCAGTGTATCAATCATTGTCACTCGAAGAAAGGGTTGGCCAATTGATATTTATCAGGGCAAACCACTCAGGGCAGGATTATATTGAAAATGTTGGAAAATATATTCAGAAATACAACCTGGGTGGAGTCGTGTTTTTTGCGGGCGATCCTATAAAACAGGCCATTCAAACCAATGCGTGGGGAGCCTTACCAAAAACACCTTTATTTATATCCATCGATGCTGAATGGGGGCTGGGCATGCGCCTCTCCAATGCGATAAAATATCCGCTTCAGATGACGTTGGGTGCAGTTGATACTGATCTGATATATAAGATGGGTAAAGAGATTGGTTTGCAATGCAGACGAATGGGGATTCATCTCAACTTTGCACCCGTGGTAGATGTAAATAACAACCCGGCCAACCCTGTTATCGGTATGCGCTCTTTTGGCGATAACCCTGATGAAGTAGCAAAAAAGGGAAATGCATATATGAAAGGATTGCAGGATGAAGGTGTCATCGCAAGCGCGAAGCATTTCCCCGGACACGGTGATACAGATACTGATTCACACTTAACCCTTCCCATCCTCCACAAATCGAAAAAAGAATTAAGGGCAACGGAGTTGGTTCCATTTAAGCATTTGATCGACAATGGTGTGGCCTCGATTATGGTTGCTCATCTTTCCGTTCCAGCCTACGACAAACAGAAAAAACGCCCGGCTACCCTGTCCAGGAAAGTAATAACCAAACAGCTGAAAGAAAAAATGGGTTTTTCGGAATTGATAATTACCGATGGACTGGATATGAAAGGGGTAGCTGCTTATTTCAAGAAGGAAGAAATCGCACTCGAAGCTTTTAAAGCAGGCAATGATATTCTACTCATCCCGGAAGATATTCCTGCCTCCGTCACTTCTATAATAAATGCCATCGAATCAGGAAAGATTGAAGCATCGAGACTGGAAGAAAGCTGCAAAAAGATTCTGCGATACAAATACCTTACCGGTGTCTGGAAAAGGAAAATTGTAGATACTGCGAATTTGCTGGCAGATTTAAATAAGTACGAATATCGGCAAACACGGAAAGCCTTGTTCAGTGATGCTGTAACTATTGTGAAAAATGAGGGCAATCTTCTGCCAATTAGTTATCCGGATACACTGAATGCTGCTGTATTAATTATTGGCACCGATAAAGAATCATCCTTTGAGAAACCATTTGAGCACATTTTGCCGGTGAAGGTTTACAGCTTATCGCACAATGCAAGTGTCAACGAGCGTCAAGCTGTATTAAGCAATCTCGAAAGTAGTAACCTCGTTATTATTGCGGTTGTCAATTCAAATATTCTTGCGAACAAGCAATTCGGTATTTCAAACAGCGATGTCCAGTTTATTGAGCGTATTGCCCAAAATAAGCATACGATTCTCGATCTTTTTGCCAGCCCTTACAGCCTTGATCTGTTTAGTAACACACAGCAGTTTAACGCCATAATAGTATCTTACCAGGACAATCCGACGGTTCAAAATATTTCAGCCGAAATAATTTTGGGGATGCTTGGAGCCAACGGTCAGTTACCAGTAACTGCCGGAGGATTTGCCACAGGAACCGGAATTACAACCGTTAAATCACGAATAACCTACGCCAACCCGGCTGAATTGGGTATTGATATAACTTACCTCAAAAAAGTTGATTCGATTGCGTTAGCAGGGATTGCAGAGAAAGCGTATCCTGGCTGCCAGATCATCGCAGCGAAAGACGGTTATGTTTTTTATGATAAATCATTTGGTTATCATACTTATGATTCCGTCAGACAGGTCAGGTCTTCGGACGTTTACGACCTTGCTTCGTTGACAAAGATACTTGCCACCACGCCTGCCGTTATGAAAATGGTTGATGAGGGAAGGGTTGATATCAACGGGAAACTTTCTGATTATTTATTGTATTTGAAAGGGACCAACAAAGAAATGCTGGAATTCAAAGAAATAATGGCGCACCAGTCAGGCTTGTATCCATGGATTCCGTATTATCAAAATACGCTGTTTGAAACAACCTGGGATACAACTATTTATAAATCGATTATATCGGAAAAATTTTCGGTAAGGGTTGCTCAAAATATGTACATTACCGAAGATTACAAATACGGCATTTACCAGGAAATAATTGATTCGGAAGTAGGCGAAAAGACATACGCTTATAGCGATCTTGGGTTCTATTTTCTGAAGGAAATGATTGAACATCTCACGAACCAGCCTTATAACAAGTTTTTGTACACTGAGTTTTATGACCCAATGGGACTGAACCATCTAAAATTCAGACCCAGAAAGTATTTTGCATTGGATGATGTTGTGCCCACGGAAAGGGACATGGTTTTCAGGCATCAATTATTGAACGGAGATGTCCATGACCAGGGAGCTGCAATGCTTGGAGGTATTTCGGGACATGCCGGCCTTTTTGGGAATGCTTATGATGTTGCTGTTTTCATGCAGATGTATTTGAATGGCGGAACTTACGG
>JAUXBM010000154.1 GCA_030619415.1 Chlorobiota bacterium | reverse complement strand
AAATGTGTTTGGCGCAAAGTTAACGAATAATAAATGCGATGAATGATACAGGGCTGTATATTCTACGCTGACCAACTCTCAGTTTACTTTTCTTTTGGTGAAGGAAATCACCTACTTTTGCAAAAAATTTAAGCCATGATCGTTATTACGGGAGCTGCAGGATTTATAGGCAGTGTGCTGACTGGAAGACTAATTGAGAAAGGATTTGAAAACCTATGTGTAGTTGACGATTTTTCGTCTGATGAAAAAAATAAGAACCTCATCAATAAGAAAATACTGCAACTCATTGAGAGGGATGATTTTTTCGAGTGGTTTGATAAAAACAAAGATGAAGTCACTTTTATTTTACACATCGGTGCCCGGACGGATACCATTGAATTTAATGTGGCCGTTTTCGATATTTTAAATCTTAATTATTCGAAACAGGTTTGGGAACGCTGCGCGGAATACAATATTCCTTTGATTTATGCTTCTTCGGCTGCCACGTATGGGATGGGTGAATATGGCTACAACGATGATCACGCTATTGTGAATAAATTAAAACCACTCAATCCTTACGGCGAATCAAAGAATGACTTTGATAAATGGGCTTTGAAGCAAACGAAAACACCTCCGTTCTGGGCAGGCTTAAAATTTTTCAATGTATATGGCCCCAACGAATACCACAAAGGCAGAATGGCTTCGGTGATTTTTCACGCTTTCCACCAGATAAAAAACACCGGTAAAGTAAAATTGTTCCGGTCGCACAATCCTGAATTTAATGATGGCGAACAATTGAGGGACTTTGTTTACGTGAAAGATGTGGTTGATGTGATCCTGTTTTTAATGAAGACAAAACCTGCATCAGGCTTGTATAATTCAGGCACAGGTACAGCCCGTTCATTTGTCGATCTTGCTACAGCTACATTTGCAGCCCTTGGTCTTGAGCCGGTTATTGAATTTATTGATACGCCGGAAGATATTCGAGATAAGTACCAATATTTTACGGAGGCCAACATGGATAAACTAATTGCTATCGGTTATCATAAACCCTTCACAAGCTTAGAACAAGGTGTGGGTGATTATGTGAAGAATTACTTGGTGGAATCAAAATACTGTTAGTTTTTTTGAATATTCTGTATTGTACAACAACATTGCTCCCGTTCGGAAATTGAAATCTTTTGTACGTTGTGGTAAATTTACTAACATACATATAGTTTTTCGTATTTATACGAATAATATTATACTTATTTTCGTTTTTATACGCATTTTATTATACATTTGCTAATTATGATCGCACGTACTATTTCACAAAATATTCAGAAATACCAGGATGATGGAAAAGCGCTTATCATACTTGGTGCACGTCAGGTTGGTAAAACCACATTGCTGAACAGCCTGGTTGGTGAAGAACAAGATGTATTGTTTTTAAACGGTGATGAACCTGACACAAAGGAATTGCTATCAGGGGTTACTTCAACACAGCTAAAACAACTGTTTGTAAATAAGCGTACGGTAGTTATTGATGAAGCCCAGATGATTCCCGATATAGGTATTACTATTAAATTGATAACAGATAAGCTAAAGGATATTCGGCTTTTTGTATCAGGCTCTTCCTCGATAGAATTAGCAAATACCATCAATGAACCCTTAACAGGACGCAAGTATGAGTATCAATTATTACCCCTTTCATTTCGAGAAATGGTTGACCATCATGGATTATTAGAAGAGAAAAGAAGGCTGACGCACAGGTTGGTCTTTGGATATTACCCCGAAGTAGTTACATCATCGGGCAACGAAATCAAGCTATTGAAAAATTTGGCTGGTAGTTATTTATATAAAGACATCTTGTCGTTTGGATTGATAAAAAGGCCTATAATCCTGGATAAATTATTAAAAGCCCTGGCGCTGCAGGTTGGAAGCGAAGTTTCTTTTTCGGAGTTAGGGCAATTGATAGGCGCTGATAAAGAGACCGTTGAACGCTATGTTGACCTATTGGAAAAGGCATTTATCATATTCAGGTTGAATGCACTAAGTCGCAACGTGCGAAACGAAATCAAAAAAGGCAAGAAATTCTATTTCTACGATAATGGTATTAGAAATGCACTTACAGGTAATTTTTTACCCTGGGAAAACAGAACAGACAAGGGAGCTTCATGGGAGAATTTTATCATAAGTGAGCGGATAAAACATTTAACATATAATGAATTTTACGGTAATTACTATTTCTGGCGAACCACCCAACAGCAAGAGGTAGATTTCATAGAAGAAAAAGACGGAACATTTACTGCTTATGAGTTTAAAGTAAGCCCACACAGAAAAGCGAGGCTGCCACTCACATTTTCAAAAGCCTATGCTGTAAGTTCGTTTCAGGTGGTAAGCCTGACTAATGCGGAAGAAATACTTTTAGGCAACAACCATGGATAGTGTCATTTGCAAGGCAAGGACTGCTGACTAAAGAATTTATTGTATTATGGATTGAACGAATTAAAAAACTAATGGATGGATAATTTAGAAAAACAATAATGGTTTACCCCGCCCTTAAAAATGAACAAGGATTATGTGAGGAATTATTTAGAATGAAATAAGTACTATTAAACAAGCTTTTCAACAATTACTCCGCTTGCAATACAAGTTTTTTCTTCTACATCATAAATAACAGCAAATTGGCCGGGTGCAATCCCTGAAATCTTCGTATCAGAATCTATACGGATTCCCCGATCGTCCCGCAAAAGGTTTCCGGAATTAAATTCAGGCTGGTGCCTGATTTTAAATTTTACTTTTTTAAGTTTTGAATAATCGCGGTTTGGGTTGAGAAAATGAATGTCATTCAGCCAAATATCTCTTCCGTATTGCGCTGCAGGGTCATAACCATTGGAAACATAAATTATATTTTGGTGAGTATCCTTGCCTACAACAAACCAGGGGCCGCCACTCAAACCAAGTCCACGCCGCTGCCCGATCGTATGAAACCAGAATCCTTTGTGCTCTCCAAGGATTTTATTACTTGTAACATCAACAATTGCCCCGGTTCGCTCGCCGACATGTCCCCTGATAAAATCGTTGTAATTGATTTTTCCTAAAAAACAGATACCCTGGCTATCAGGCCGGTGCGCGCTGGGTAACTTCATATCAACGGCCATTTTCCGAACTTCCTTTTTCCGGAGATGGCCAATTGGAAACATCACCTTGCTCAGTTGAGGATAGGTAATCTGACCCAGGAAATAGGTCTGGTCTTTTACAATATCGGCAGCTGTTCCGAGGAATATACCGTTCTCATTTTCATAAACAGAGGCGTAGTGCCCTGTGGTAATCTTATCGAATTCACTGCCATACCTGTCGTTAAATGCGCCGAACTTGATCATCAGGTTGCACATGATATCGGGGTTTGGTGTCAGGCCTAGTTTGACCGCATCGATGGTATATTTTACCACAGAAGACCAATATGCTTCCTGAAGGTCAACAATATCAAATTTGCAGCCATACTTCTTGGCAATCCATGTAGTGATCTCTATGTCCTCCTCCGACGGGCAATCCATAAAGGCATCCTCGTCTTCCATACCAATTTTGATATAAAAGATATGGGGGTCATAACCTTGTTCTTTCAATAAGGGTATCGTAACAGAGCTATCAACTCCACCGGAAACAAGGGCTGCAATTTTCATAGAATTACAATTGTAAATAACTTCGTTCCCATTCTTCCCTCATTTTCTTTTGAATCTCTATTGGATCTTCTTTTAACCTGATTGAGCCACAAAGTTTACCTAAATCAGATTCTGTAAAAGAACCTAACGTAGAACATTTGACCAACTCATTCTTTTTTAGTTCTTTAGCCTTCTTTATTCCCAATATTTTCATTTTCTCTTGTCTGGTTGTAAAAAGCATACAAAATTAGGCATTTTAAAAAGAGAGAATATTCACTCAAAATTACAACTACTGAATCTTATTTTTTAATTTTGAAGAATTGATAAAAATATACTAACAAATCAAGCCCATGTACGGAAATTTTAAAGACCACCTGATCAAAGAGATCAACGATATTCATGAAGCAGGCTTATACAAAAACGAACGGGTAATCGTCAGCCCGCAACAAGCCGAGATAAAACTAGAAAGCGGACAAGAAGTATTAAACTTTTGCGCCAATAATTATCTCGGGCTGTCCAATCATCCTGAGTTAGTTAAGGCGGCTAACGAAGCTTTGGACAGTCATGGTTATGGCATGTCCTCTGTTCGTTTTATTTGCGGCACAACTGATCTTCACAAAAAGCTGGAAAAAAAGATCGCCGATTTTATGGGCACCGAAGACACCATTCTTTATGCCGCCGCTTTTGATGCTAACGGAGGTGTTTTTGAACCTCTGCTCACTGCCGAAGATGCAATTATTTCCGATAGCCTTAATCATGCCTCAATTATTGACGGGGTAAGGCTCTGTAAAGCCAAACGCTACCGGTATGCAAACGCTGACATGGCTGCCCTGGAAGAAGTGCTAAAAGAATCGCAAGCACAGCGGTTTCGGGTAATCGTTACCGATGGCGTGTTTTCAATGGATGGAAATGTTGCACCGGTTGACAAAATGGTTGAACTGGCTGAGAAATACAATGCATTGGTGATGGTTGACGAATGTCATTCGCACGGTGTAGTTGGCAAAACAGGTCGCGGTGTAACCGAATATTTTAATATCCGTGGCAAAGTGGATATCATTACAGGAACACTCGGCAAAGCCTTTGGAGGTGCCGTTGGCGGGTTTACCACCGGACGTAAAGAAATTATCGATATGCTGAGGCAACGCTCACGTCCGTATCTTTTTTCTAATTCATTGCCACCGGCAGTTGTAAATGCAGGTATCCGCATGTTTGAGATGATGGATGAAACCAACGAACTTCAGGATAAACTGCATGAAAATACTGCGTATTTTATGGAGAAAATGCTTGCCGCAGGTTTTGACATTAAGCCAACAAAGTCAGCAATTTGTGCTGTTATGCTTTATGATGCAAAATTATCGCAGGAAATGGCGTCAAAACTTCTTGACGAGGGTATTTATGTCATTGGATTTTATTT
>JAUXBM010000029.1 GCA_030619415.1 Chlorobiota bacterium | reverse complement strand
GCAATGGCAATCAAAAGGGAAAGTTTTCGTTTCTAAGGTTATTATTTGCAGTTTTGCATACTTTTTTGAATTTTCATGTTTGATGAAATATAAAATAGTCCTGGTCTTTTTAATCCTCTTTTCAGGATTGCTCGCAACCGCTCAAGTCAATTATTCAATGAGCGGTTTTGTGCGCGATGCGTCAACCGGGGAAGAAATGATAGGAGCCACCATTTATGTGGAGGAGTTAAAAGAGGGAACTGCAACCAATGCTTATGGGTTTTACTCACTAACGCTTCCTGCCGGAAGTTACAAGATCAGGTTTAGCTATATTGGTTACCAGACAGAACTTATCAGCGTTGAACTTAATAAGGATCTGCAGTACGATCTGGAACTAACCAGCGGTGAAGAACTGGACGAAGTTGTTATCAGAGGGGTAGCAGATGATGCCAATATACGGTCTCCAGAAATGGGGATTGTAAAACTCAATGTAAAAGATATTGACCAAATTCCGGTATTGTTTGGCGAAGCAGATATTTTAAAAACCCTCCAACTGATGCCCGGTATTAGTACAGGGGGAGAAGGTAAGGGAGGTTACTACGTACGTGGTGGAAATACTGACCAAAACCTGATCCTGCTCGATGAGGCCCCGGTTTACAATGCCTCGCATCTCTTAGGTTTCTTTTCTGTTTTTAACTCCGATGCCTTAAAGGAAATGACGATGTACAAAGCAGGAATTCCTGCACGTTACGGAGGCCGGTTATCTTCGGTACTTGATGTGAGGATGAACAACGGAAATATGAAGAAGTTCTCCTTTTCGGGTGGCCTGGGATTAATTTCTTCCAGGTTAACAGTTGAAGGACCGATTGTTAAAAACAAAGGTTCATTTATTGTTTCAGGACGTCGTACTTATGCTGACCTTGTTTATAGTTTATTTGAGCCTGATTTCAGGGGTAGTACCCTGTATTTTTATGACCTCAACGCCAAAGCCAATTACAAAATCGGTAAAAAAGATAGAATTTTTATTTCCGGTTATTTTGGCAGGGACAAATTCGGCGTGAGCACCTTTGGGTTCGACTGGGGGAATGCCACAGCAACAGTTAGGTGGAACCATGTTTTTAGCGACAGGCTGTTTTTAAATACTTCCTTCATTTATTCAAATTATGACTATAAATTAAAAGTAGCCGTTGGAACAATCCAGTTTCAACTTAAATCGGGAATTGAAGACCTTAACCTGAAGCAGGATTATACTTATTATATCAACTCAAAGAACACCCTCCGGTTTGGTTTTAATGTCATCTACCATACTTTCCATCCGGGCGAAAGAACTTCCAGTACAAACTCAGGGTTTAATCTTTTCCTTCAAAAACAAAATACCGTTGAAAGTGCAATTTACATTTCGAATGAACAAAAAGCAGGTACCAGGGTGATGCTTGAATATGGCATTCGAGCTTCAATGTTTAATGTTCTTGGGCCCGGAAGAGTTTATAATTTTGATAGTTCTGGTGAAATCATTGATACTGTGGAATATGGCAAAGGCCAGCTTATTAAAACCTACTGGGAACCGGAACCACGGATTTCCGCTTCTTTTCTGATCAATGAGAAAAGTTCGGTAAAAGTATCCTATCACAGGATGGCTCAATATGTTCACCTTTTATCTGCATCAACTTCTGACAATCCAACGGATGTATGGGTACCGAGTAGCAATCTTGTAAAACCGGGTATTTCGAACCAATACTCAGTAGGCTACTACAGGAATTTTGCTGATAACGTAGTTGAGACATCTGTTGAGGTTTATTACAAAGATATGTTCAACCAGGTTGATTACCGGGATGGAGCGGATGTATTGTTTAATGAACTTGTTGAGGCAGAACTCGTTTTCGGGAAAGGGCGTTCTTACGGAATTGAGTTTTTTGTAAAAAAACGGCTTGGGAAATTTACCGGGTGGGTGGGTTATACTTTGTCAAAAACCGAAAAACAATTTGAGACGATCAACGATGGGGAATGGTTTAGCGCCCGACAGGATCGAACACATGATGTCTCAATTGTTGGTACTTATGCATTCAACAAACGGTTATCCGTTTCGGCTACCTGGGTTTATTATACCGGCGATGCTGTGACAATGCCTAGTGGGATTTACATTATTGATGGCAACCTGGTGCCTCTTTACACTGAGCGCAACGGATACCGGATGCCGAATTACCACAGGTTAGATTTGGGTGTAACGCTGAAAGGCAAGCAGACCAAAAAATTCAAGTCCAGTTGGAATTTTTCTGTTTACAATGCCTATGCCCGCGAAAATGCTTATTCAATTACTTTCCAGGAAAGTGAGGACAATCCGGGAACAGTGGAATCGGTACAAACCGCACTTTTTTCAATTATTCCATCTGTAACCTGGAACTTTAAATTTTAAAGAAATGAAACACTTACCTTTCATAAAATATATTGTTTTCCTGGTTGCAGCGGTCATTTTATCGGCTTGCCAAAAGGTGGTTGTGTTAGACCTGGATACTGCTGAACCAATTCTTGTGATCGAAGGCAATGTAACTTCAAATCCCGGCCAACCTCAAACCGTTTTTGTTTCTACTTCAGGGAGTTTTTACACTGGTGAAGGCTTGGCAGCCGTTGGAGATGCTACGGTACTTATTAAAGATGAAGAGGGACGGGTTGATACCCTGGAAATGTACACCCCCGGGGTTTATTTTACCTATGACATTGTGCCCAAAGAAAACCTGGAGTACAGCATCGAGGTAACCCGCGAAGGCGAAATTTATACCGGTAGTGAGGTTTTTCCTGTTAAGAAAGTGATTGATAGCCTGAGTTATGTCATCAATGAAGGCATCTTTGGAAACGGCTTAAATGAAGATGGCGACACAACCTACAATATTATATGCAGATTTCAGGATCCGGAAGAAACATTCGATTATTATCGCTTTGTTACTTACGTTAACGACAGCCTGGTGCAAGCCGGTTTTGCCACCTATTTCGTAGCCGATGATGAGCTTTTTAACGGGCAGTTGTTCGACCTTGAAATAAGAGGTTCGGGAGCCATTAAAGGCGATACTGTTGTAATTGACCTGCAATCGATTGGAATTAATACTTACCGCTATTACGTTGGATTAAATGATGCGTTGAGAAGCGGAACCGGGTCAACACCCTACAATCCCATTTCAAACCTGAGTAACGAGGCATTGGGGTATTTTGGAGCTTATACTTCTGATGAAAGAACAATAATTATTGAATAGCTTTATCACATTCAGCTTATGTAAAAACGGCAAATGGTTTAGGTTTAAAACTTAATGATTGTTTAACTCGCTCTTCCATATCCTGGGGATATGGAAGGTCTTATTTCCACCAAACCTCATCCACAAAGATCCATGCGGGGTTGGGATGGCCATTTTTGCTTAACTACTTTTTAAGGATATCCGGAATACCCAGGTCTTTGCAGATTTTTCGACACAGGTTTTCTTTTATTTCATTATGCCTGGGCACCGTTGACAAATTCCCCTTTTTGGAATTCTTGTATAGCGTATGTTTGCCGCCCTCCCGCACGATGAAGCAATGATGATCTTCAAGGTACTTAATAAACTTCTTCTTTTTCATTAGAGGCTAAAGGAGATGGTTTGCGTAATCAATTTTTTAACGCTGTTCTTAGTACTTTCTTTGAGATTCGTCCTTCTCTCTAAAAACATCAGATTAATCGCATCAGCTAAATTTTCTTTTGCTTCTTCAATGGTTTCACCCTGGCTGTTAATACCGGGGATTTCCTCTATAAAAGCAATATATCCACCCGCCTCACAAGGTTCAAAAACAGCTGTCATTTCAATCTTGCTCATAATGTTAATATTTTGACAAAGTTAAGAGATTTTAACAAATTTGTTACTACCCGTTCTTCCAGATTCCTGCCTGCCCGGCTTCGAACTGAAAGGTTTGGGCTACTCCCACCAAACCTCATCCACAAAAATCCAGGCAGGGTTTGGATGGCCTTTGTGCCATTCGGGACATTTGCCTCTATTCTTTGCTGTTAACCTGATATACCTGACATTTTGCTTCTTGAAGCTGATCTTAAAATCTTTAATAATTCCTTCGTCGGTATGTTCGCCAAGTTCATTTTTAACCACACCGATTTCTTTAAAGTTCGATCCATCCGTAGAAACTTCAAACTTTACCCACTCCGGCATAAAAATCCAGGAATTTTGATCCTGGAAAAAACCGGCTCCGATCTCACTTATTTTTTTGACTTCACCTAAATCAATGGTTGCTTCAAGATCATCACCCCAATAGCCCTGCCAGTTTCCGGTTGTGAAATTTTCTCCGCCCCTGATTGTGTTGACAAGTGCAAGATCGCCGCCCGCTGTATATTGGGAACTGTATGGATACTTCACATTTACTGACCTGCCTGGAGGTATTTTTACAAATTCGGCTTCTTCGAAAAAACTGTTCTTGCCATTCAAATGAGCAACAGCTAACAACTTTGAAGTCTTCTTAACCTTAATTGGCCCGGCATATTTATGCAATACCGGTTCATCCTGGCATGTTTGATACCCCCACCTGATAACTGAATTTTTATTCAAGCTAATCAGTTCAACGGACATTGTCTTTTCAAAGGTTTTGGAAGCCGCCTTGAAAGTAGGAACAGCCATGATAAGGTGGTCGGTAATTTTTTGAAATGGTCTGTCTTCAATATTCCGCCCATAAGATTCATTGGGTTCATTTCCCATTTCAAACTCAAGGATACCCCCGGCCATGATCATGTTGTGCGTAATAAAGGACTTCGTCCAGACTTCGCCATTGTAGCTAACCGATTGAATATACAAGTTTTCTTTTGAAAGGTTGCCGGCCTTGATCTTGAAAATATTACCATTTTCAAGCTTTATCGTTAACGAATCGAAAGCAGGCGTTCCAAAAACATACACATCACTCCCAGGGGTAACCGGATAAAAGCCGAAAGCACTCATCACGTACCAGGCCGACATTTGTCCACAATCTTCGTTGCCACTTAACCCGTCAGGTTGATTGGTGTACAATTCATTCATGATCTGGTGAATCAACTTCTGCGTTTTCCACGGTTTTCCAACATAATTATACAAATAAGCCATGTGGTGACTGGGCTCATTGCCGTGGGCGTATTGTCCGATTAAACCCGTAATATCACTCTGGTGCCTTCCGGCTAAACCGGCTTCTGAACTGAACAACTCATCGAGTTTGGCTTCATATTTTTCATCTCCTCCCAGCATGTCAATATGTGTATTTATATCTTGAGGGACAAAGAAGTTGTACTGCCAGGTATTGGCTTCGGTCAGCATATAATTGACTTCTGTAGGGTCGAAAGGCTCAACAAAACTGCCATTGCTTTTGCCCCTGAAAAAACCGGTTTCTTTATCGAATAGATTTTTGTAATACTGGGCACGTTTAGTGTAAATTTTATTCAATTCCGTTTCACCGAGCATGCTTGCCATTTCGGCAATGCACCAATCATCATAAGCGTATTCCAGGGTTTTTGAAACTGAGGAGCCATCTTTGTCGGCTGGAATGTACCCTTTCTTACGATACCAATCCAATCCAAATTGATTTCCATTGGCCGTTTCCTGCATTGCTTTTAAGGCCATTTTTGCATCAAACCCCTTTATTCCTTTTTTGTAGGCATCTACAATAACAGGCACTGAATGGTAGGCAATCATACAATTGGTTTCGTTGGCAGCCAATTCCCAAACCGGCAACAATCCATCATGTTTGTACATGTCGAGCATGGAGTTGATCAGATCAGTCGTCCTTTCTCTTTCGATGATGGCAAACAGCGGATGCAGTGCCCTGAAAGTGTCCCACAATGAAAAAACGGTGTACATTTTAAATGAATTATCCTGGTGAATTTTCAGGTCGTGGCTCCGATACCTGCCGTCAACATCTGAATAAATATTGGGAGCCAACATCGTATGATAGAGTGCTGTATAGAATACTTCCTTCGATCCTTCCGCACCTCTGCTTATTTCCATTTTTTTAAGCTGACCAGCCCACTTCATTCGGGCCGCATCTTTTATTGCTTCAAAATCCCAACCAGGAATCTCTGTTCTCAGGTTGTTTTTTGCCCCTTCAACATCAACCGCCGAAATACCCACTTTCACCAAAATGATCTCACCTGATGTGGTCTCAAAATCAAACCACGCCTTTAAATCCTTTGCCTTAGCCTTTGCCTCATCTTTTAATCCATCTTTAACAATCCCAAACGTTTTAAACGGCTTCGAAAACTCCGCATAAAAATAAACGTACTGATCGGCAGCCCAACCCTCGGTGCGGCGCAATCCACTGACTTCGGTATCGCTAATGATTTGAATGTTTGATTCGATGATTTTTTCTGATGTCACACTTTCTTTCAAATCAAGGATGATATGCGCTTCATCACTTTTTGGAAATAAGTATTTGTGAAAGCCGGCTCTTTCGGAGACTGTAAGGCCTACATAAATGTTGTAATCACCTAGATGGACAGCATAAAAACCCGCCCGTGCAGTTTCCCGCTCATGCAGAAAATGTGATCCATAACCTGATTCAGGATCATCGTAGCCCGGCTCTGTCTTTAATTCACCAACCATCGGCATGAGCCTGATGTCGCCATAATCGCCAATTCCTGTTCCGCTCAGGTGTGTATGACTGAATCCGAAAACCACACTGTCAGAATAATGATATCCTGAGCAGCCATCCCAACTGTCTTTCCGGGTATCAGGACTCAATTGAACCATCCCGAAAGGAACCGTTGCGCCGGGAAAAGTGTGTCCATGACCGCCGGTACCTATAAATGGGTTGATATAATCGACCGGTTCTTTGTTCTTATCATGGTTGCAACCCACGATAATGAAACTCAAAAGGGTGATGATGAAACCTATTTTTTTCATCTGATCATTCATTTAGTTGTAATATGATTCACTGTCAATCATCCTGTTTTCCCCATTTTGGAATAAAGCATAATTAAAGCCTTTCTGCAAGCTAAAAGCTCCGGTCTCACCATTTTTATTGACGGCGATAAACCCAACTTGTCTCTTCACATTTTCAGGATCTTTTTTAACGATTCGTAAAACTGCTTCTTTACAAGCCTCGTTTGGCGTCCGTCCGTTCCGCATCAATTCTACTACGAGAAATGAGCCCAGCGTTTTCATCACCAGCTCTCCCACGCCGGTGGCTGTTGCCCCTCCTACTTCATTGTCAACGTACAGTCCTGCACCGATAATTGGAGAATCCCCTACCCGGCCATGCATTTTAAAAGCCAGGCCACTTGTGGTACATGCCCCTCCGATATTGCTGTTTTTGTCAACAGCTAGTAAGCCAATCGTGTCGTGGTATTTATTGGGTTCATTTTCCCAATTTATCACCGGATCATAATTTGATTTTTTCAGCCAGCTCTTCCAGGCTTTTTCTGATTCCGGGGTCAACAGGTTTTTCTTTTCGAATCCATTTTCAAGTGCAAATTGTAAAGCACCTTCACCGGCAAGCATCACATGAGGGGTTTTTTTCATTACCAATCGGGCTACAGAAACAGGATGTTCAATTTCCTGCAAAAAACAGACAGATCCTGCGTTTCCATCAGGCCCCATGATGGAGGCATCGAGGGTTACAAAGCCATCCCGGTCAGGGTATCCCCCAATACCAACGCTTGTATTTTCCGGATCGGATTCGGTGACCATTACTGCCTTTTCAACTGCATCTACCACACTGCCCCCAGCTTCAAAAATTCTGATGGCTGCTGCATTTGCTTCGATTCCGTGGTTCCAGGTTGATATGACAACAGGCAAACCCTTTTTTTTCAGTGAAATATTTTTTAATGGATTGGCTTTTAGCAGACCCGGAACAAAACTTAGTATTCCGGCTGCTGCTGCCTTTTCAAGAAATTTTCTTCTGTTGAGCATAATTCATATTGGATTTAACCGCAAAGGACGCCAAGGTGTCGCAATGCACGCAAGGTTAAAGATTATTGACTACTCGTTTAATTCCATTTTTAACCAATGAAACGTTAAAATTAATAAGTAAGCCAAGTTTACAATCGGACAATTTTAAGTACGTAAGAATTTGAGCTAAATGAACATCATTTAACGCTTCAACCGATTTAATTTCTATAATAACTTTATCTTCAATTAAGAGATCAACTCTATAACCGATTTCAAGTTTCACATCCTCATAAATTAGAGGAAGCGGTTTCTGTTTTTGAACGCTTAAACCCGCTCTCCGAAGTTCATAATACAAGCACTCTTCATAAGCACTTTCAAGTAGCCCGGGTCCAAGTGATTTGTGTACTTTTAAAGCACACCCAACAATTATTTTAGAAATCTCATTTTCAGTCATCATACTATTTCTTTTGCTCTCTTTGCGCAAACATTGCGCTCATTGCGGTTAAACTTTTAAACTCTTTGATTTGTATCCATTCAACCCATAAAAAGCAATGTAAATGTAGCTAAAAACAGGGATAATAAACGAAGAATGTACTCCGAAATTATCGGCCATCATACCCTGGAAAATGGGTAAAACCGCACCACCTAAAATCATCATCACAAGCAAGGATGAACCCTGGGTGGTATATTTTCCCAGTCCGGCAATTGATAACGAAAATATATTCGACCACATAATTGAATTGAACAATCCGATTGCAATAATTGACCATAAAGCCACCTGACCTTGCGTTTGCAAAGCAACGATGAGCAATAGAATATTTATCCCGGCAAAAAGGTATAAAGTGCGATGAGGCAACGATTTACCAAAGAAGAATGCCCCGAGATTTATCAACAGGAAAACGCCATAAACCATTGCTGTACCAAAACCATAAACAAGACCAATAACCAGAAAAGCGGAAAGCGGTATCAGGATCATCCCTAAATATTTAAGTGCATTGTTCTTTGTTTTGCTTAACGAAATCGCCCCAAGGAAACGACCAATCATCTGACCTCCCCAATAAAGTGATACGTACTTACTGGCTTCTATTTCTGACAGTCCGCCAATCTCCTCCAGCCCAAGGTAACTGATCATCATACTGCCAATGCTTACCTCACCTCCGACGTACATAAATATGGCAATCATCCCAAAAATTAGTTGTCTGTATTTGAGCGCTCCAAAGCCCGTTTCAACTTTATCAGGGTTGGTGAGTCGTGGCAGCTTTATTTTTTTAATCATCCCCGCCATTAGCAGGAATATTAGTGCGAAAACGATGTAGGGCATTTTTACGGCATCGGAGCCTGTCGAATCACCGAAGTATTCAAAAATCAGGTAACCGCCAATGACAGGTCCAATCGTTGTCCCAAACGAATTGAAACCCTGTGCCAGGTTAAGCCTGGAAGAGGCCGACTGATCGGGACCAAGAATGGCAACATAAGGATTGGCAGCAATTTGCAGCAGGGTAAATCCGAGGCCTAACACAAACAAAGCCGCAAGAAAAAAACCATACATATGATATTGGGCAGCGGGATAAAACAACAGGCTTCCTACGGCCGAAATAACCAATCCCATGATGATCCCATTCTTGTAACCGATCCTGTTAATCGGATCACCCGTTACAACCGAAATGATAAAATAAATTACGGAACCAATAAAGTAGGCTCCAAAAAAAGCAAATTGAATAAGCATTGCTTTGGTATGGTTCAGATCGAAAACATCTTTCATGTATGGGATCAAGATGTCGTTTAAAACGGTCATAAATCCCCACATGAAAAATAAAAAAGTCAGACTGATAAAGGCAGAAGTGTATTGTCTGCTTTTATTTGGTGCCTCCATAAATATTTAAATCAGGTTACAATGCTGCAAATATCAATTAATATTCCTGTAGTTATGATATGACGCTGATAAAACGATTATAAATTTTAAAAGAATCTAAATTGCAAAAGAGGCCGGGAGAGAAAGCCTTTATTTATAATTTTACGCTCCAAATAATTAACCCATAAACACGATGGATTTAAATTGTGTGATCACTCAAACAGTTCAGGTTTCACCCATTATGAAAATCATTAAGGTAAAACCAGATGGATGGCAGTTTCCTAATTTTGAAGCAGGACAATTTGTAGGTCTTGGTCTCCCCCCCGAAGCACCACGGTCAGCTGAAGCAACCAAAGAACATGCCCCGCCAAAGCCTGACAGGCTTATTAAAAGGGCCTATTCCATTGCATCATCTTCAACCGATCAGGTTGTTGAGTTTTATGTAACCCTTGTTCATTCAGGTCAGTTAACGCCAAGAATGTGGGAGTTGAAAATCGGCGATAAAATCTGGATGGGGAAAAAGGCGGTTGGCATGTTTACGCTTGATCAAATTGACGCCGACAGCAACGTAATTATGATTGCTACAGGTACCGGAATTGCGCCTTATATGAGCATGCTTCGTACAAACGCTTTGAGACGAAAGGGGAAAATATTGGTCATACATGGGGCTGCCAACAGCTGGGACCTGGGGTACTCCTCAGAACTCAGGCTTTTAGCAAGCATGATTGACGGGTTTAGTTATTTTCCAACCATTACTGATCCTGACAAAGAACCATCGGGATGGGATGGTGACACACGTTTTGTTCAGGATATTTGGGTATCTGGTCTGGCAAAAAAAACCTGGGGATTTACGCCCACTCCTGAAAATACACACGTTTTTTTATGCGGCAATCCCAAAATGGTTGATGGCATGAAAGTGCTACTTGCCGAAGAAGGGTTTACCGAGCACAGCAAGCGTGTATTTGGTCAGGTTCATGCGGAAGAATTTTAATGTTAAAATACAGTTATAGTGGAGATTTTTAACGAAATTATCTGCGTTTGTATGAACGTCAGAAAACAGCAGATTGAAGACGCCATCAGAACGAACAAGCTTACCGACATTGATGAAATTGGCGATGTTACCGAAGCTGGAACCGATTGCGGCGCATGCCAT
>JAUXBM010000082.1 GCA_030619415.1 Chlorobiota bacterium | reverse complement strand
TTCAACATTTGAGGAAAAACTGGGAACAAAATCATTGCTTATGGGCTTTGGACTTGAATCGGATGCCATACACTCACCCAATGAAAATTACCCATTGAAGAATTTTTATAACGGCATTGAGGCCATTACTTATTTCTATCAGAAATTTGCTAATGAAATGAAGAAATAACCTGTTAGGTTGTCTTGAACCTAACAGGTTGAGTAAATTTTTCCCGACCTAACAGGTTCAAGGCAACCTGTTAGGTCTGCGGGTTAGTTCTTCGTCCTTTCATACGGCCTTTGAAACTTTTGTTATCTCTTCGCTTCTGCCCTCCACCTCTTTTGGTACCTTCATACAACTCAAACTTCAGGAACTTCGTTTCAATTGGTCCGTTAAATAAAGATATCCTGGCCGAAGGCCGCAAACCAATAAATTTGGCTGCTTCAAAATTGGAACTAATGATCCAGGCTTCAAAACCGCTAAAGTTTTGTTTTAGGGTATCGCCAATCTTTTTATATAAATCGATGATATCCCCTCTCTCCTCGAGTCTTTTTCCATAAGGTGGGTTAAAAACCAGTATGCCTTTTTTTTCTTCCGGCTGAATCGAATCAAAGTATTTTGCTTTTACCTCGATATCCTTGTGGAGGCCTGCATTTTTTAGGTTTAGACGGGCAAAACCGATGGCCTTTTCCGAACGGTCGGAAGCAAAGATCCGGCACTCCGATTCATCCATTTTTGCATCGGCTTCCTCCTTCACCTTTTTCCAAAGATCAGCATCAAAATCCGACCATTTCATAAAAGCAAAATCCTGACGATAGTAACCGGCCGGGATATGCATCAGTTGCATGGCCGCCTCAATGGGAATGGTTCCTGAACCACACATCGGATCGTAAAAATCTTTTTCACCTTTCCACCCGGTCAGCTTGATCATCCCGGCGGCCAGTACCTCGTTGATGGGCGCTTTATCGGCTGCAACCCGGTAACCCCTTTTGTGAAGCGACTCTCCCGAACTGTCTAAAGAAATGGTGCAAACATCGTGGCTGATGTGTACATCGATGTAGATATCTGATTTCTCTTTCCCCACCCAGGGCCGCTTGCCGGTTTTTTCCCTGAACTGATCAACAATCGCATCCTTTGTTTTTAGGGCCACATAATGAGAATTGGTAAGCTCGGTGTGGAAAACTGTAGCATGTATGATAAAAGTCTGGTTTAGATTAAAGACTTTTGTCCAGTCAATCTTCAATACCTTGGCATACAATTCGTCCTGGTTCTTTACCTCGAAAACACCAATCGGCTTTAGTATGCGCAATGCAGTCCGGCACAAATAATTCGCTTTGTACAACAAGTCCGTACCGGCCCTGAATTTCACCCCTCTTATAATGGGTTCAACATCATTGGCACCAATTTCCCTTAACTCTTCGGCCAGAATTTCCTCGAGTCCCGAAACGGTTTTTGCCATAAAATCCATACCGGGTATGTATTCTTTTGTAAGTGACATAATTGGGCTAAATTAGTTATTTTAGCGAGGGTTGAATAGATACTATAAATAATTAAACTTATGACAATAAAACAAGCCCAGCAACGCATCGACCAATGGATTAACACTACCGGCGTACGTTACTTTAACGAACTGACCAATATGGCAATACTTACCGAAGAAGTGGGGGAAGTGGCCAGGATTATCGCCCGCAAATACGGGGAACAATCTTTTAAAAAATCAGACGAAGAAGTTGATCTTGCCGACGAAATGGCTGATGTACTTTTTGTGCTGATCTGCCTCGCAAACCAAACCGGTGTTGACCTTACCGAAGCACTCGAAAAAAACCTGCTTAAAAAAGACAGTCGCGACAAAGACCGCCATCGGAACAATGAAAAACTAAACTAAAACGTTAATCAAGCATCAAATCAGTAATTTTACCCCGAACTTAAACCGCAAGCATTTGTTTTAGTTGTATGCAGCATCTCAGGTCACTTCTCCTTATTTTATTACTATTTCCGGTTTTTGCCGCTGCGCAAAATATCCTGATCTCGGGTGTGGTAAAAGATAAATCCACAAAAAAACCGCTGGCATTTGTGCATATTCTCAGCTCAAGTGGCAGGGGAACAACCACTGACATCGATGGCAAGTTTAAACTTTATGTCAAGAAAAAAGATTGTTGTTTAAAGCTCACTTATGTAGGTTATGAAATATTGAACCACACCATTGATGATAAACGGGAGAAACAAAAAATATTCCTGGCCGAAAAGAGGTATGATCTTGACGAGGTAGAAATATTTCCGGGTTTGAACCCGGCCCACCGCATCATCGACAGCGTTTTTGCCAACCGCCACCGGAATGACCCTAAAAAACTGGATGCGTTTAAGTATGTTTCCTACGACAAAATGGTGATCACGCTTGATCTTGATTCACTGAAGGGGAAGGACAAGACGAAGGACATTGTACAGTTGGACACGATACCGATTGACACTGCACTGATAGATACCAGTGGGATTGATATAAAAAAACTGCTTGAGAAACAGGATATCTTCCTCATGGAAACCGTTACTGAGCGAATGTATAAGTCACCTGGCCTTAACCAGGAAACCGTGTTGGCCACAAAAGTTTCAGGCTTTAGAGATCCGATGATGGCATTCATGATCTCCCAGATTCAATCCACTTCTTTTTACGATGAACTGATCAGCATTGTTAACCGAAAATACATCAATCCAATCAGTCGCGGAAGCACAAAAAAATACTTCTTTTTAATTGAAGACACCACTTATACCGACACCCGTGATACGGTCTTCATCATTTCTTTCAGGCCGTTGAAAAGAACCAGGTTTGAAGGGATGACCGGTTTTTTAAGCATCAACAGCAAGCGTTGGGCAATCCAGAATGTGAAAGCACAACCTGCCAACGACACAACCGGTATCATTGTAAAAATTGAACAACTGTATGAATTCACACAGAATCAGTGGTTTCCAAGCCAATTGCACACCGATGTGATTTTCTCCAATTTCCAGGTTCCTGCCGGTGATGAAGTTTACCACCTGGTAGGCAACGGACGGAGTTATATTAGAGAAATAGACTTAAGTCCCGACATAAAAAAGCGTGAGTTCGGCTACAGCGAAGTGGAAATTGAATCTGATGCCTCCAAAAAGACCGGTGAATTCTGGCGCGAATACCGCATCGACAGCCTGACAGATCGCGAAAAGGAAACTTACCGGGTAATTGATTCGTTGGGAAAGGAGGCCAACTTTGAAAGATTGGCAGGCATTTTGCAAACTTTAATGACCGGCAGGATACCCCTTGGGCCAATCGATATCGACATCGACAAATTAATCCATTACAATAATTTTGAAGGCCTTTATCTGGGGGTCGGACTGCATACGAACGACCGCGTGTCGAAAGTTGTAAAGTTCGGTGGATTCTTTGGCTACGGTTTCAGGGATAAAAATACAAAGTACGGGGTTGACTTCAGCGCGATGCTCCATAAAAGGTCGCAATCAAAGATCAGGCTTAAATTCTACAACAAAACCATTGCCAGCGGAGATGTCGCGTTTGGAACTGATCAGAATCAAATATGGAAACCAGATAATTTCTATCGCTTTTTCGTCAGCCAGATGAACATGACATTTGGCGGGGAATTACACTATTCCTTTAAAGTAAGGCCAATGAGGGATTTTAAATGGAACATTGGCTTCAGGCTCCAGGAAAAGAAAGCATTCGGGAATTATGAATTCACGCCCAACGGGGATATCAGCGACCCACAGACTGTTTTTAATTTCACCGACCTGATAATCGGATTTCGTTTTGCATTCAGGGAACGAACCATCCAAACAACCAAGGGCCAATTTTCATTTGGTTCCGACTACCCTGTTGTTTGGTTCAATTATACCCATGGGTTCGATGGCTTTCTGAATGGGGAATATAGTTATGATCGCTTCGATATTAAAATTGACGATGCCATTTACATAAAATACCTCGGCGAATTTTCATACAGAATCATGGGTGGATTTATTCTTGGAGAAGTACCAATCAACAACAATTATAATGCTCCCGGAACCTATCGGATGTTCACTTTATATGCGCCGAACAGCTTCGGAACCATGGCAACCAACGAATTCTATTCCGATACGTATGCCTCTGCTTTCCTGTCTCATAACTTTAAAAACCTGCTCGTCGATTTTAAAAAATGGCATCCCGAACTGGTGCTGATCACCAATATTGCTTTTGGAACAATGAGTCATACTTCTGACCATCACAACATCGATTTTAATACCCTGGAGAAAGGATATTATGAATCAGGAATCGTTATCAGGAAGATGCTTGATTTGCGGTTTTATGATCTGGGTATTGGGGTTTTATATCGATATGGACCTTACACCCACGACAATGTTTCACTTAATTTTGGCTACAAAATAACCTTGTTTTATGGATTTGACTAGCATTTTTATTTTGGATGAATCGATGATATCCCCGTTCAGGAATAAATATAACTTTGCTGTAAACTAATAACGACTATGCCGGCCAAAAATGTTGTCACTTCTTATTTAAGAATCATCGCCACGATTGCGATTATTGGTTTTGTGTTTTGGTATTTTTCAGCATTGGTCGGTTACATCATAGTGGCTATATTTTTATCGTTGATGGGCAATCCGCTGGTAAAGCGCCTGAATAAAATCCGGATTGGAAAACGAACGATGCCACATGCGGTGAGCGCCACGATTACCCTGCTTACCATGTTACTGATATTTGGGTTGTTCGTTTTAATTATCGTCCCGCTAATCATAAAACAGGCAAATGTGATATCTGCAATAGATGTTGATGAATTTGTTGAATATTACCGTGCCCCACTGATATCGCTCAACGAATTCCTGGTACAATACAATGTGATCAGTTCCGGGGAAACCATTGCACATTATATCGAAGATCAGATATCCGATCTGTTGAACCTGACACAGTTTACCAATTTTTTTGCAAACCTGGTTTCAGCCACAGGTTCGGTTTTTATGGGTACGTTCATCATCCTTTTTTTGACATTTTATTTTTTACTGGAAGAGAACATTGCAAAGAATTTTATTTTGGTACTAACACCGGATGAGCACGCCGAAAATATTGCACGCGTATTGCACGATTCAAAACTGTTGTTGGTAAAATATTTTCACGGTATCCTTTTGGAGATTGTCATTATGATGACGATTGAATCGGCAGGCTTGCTGATTTTTGATGTCCCCAACGCACTGCTTATTGGTTTTTTTGGTGGGTTGATGAATGTAATCCCTTATCTGGGGCCAATTATCGGGGCAGTACTGGGTATTATTCTCGCCACACTTTCAGAACTCAGCATGGGCAATTACGACAGTTTGCTGATTACAATAATCACCGTGATTGCTGTATTTGGAGTGGCCAATATGGTTGACAATTTTGTGCTGCAACCGCAAATTTATTCACGGAGGGTGAAAGCGCATCCGGTAGAAGTATTCCTTGTAATTATTGTTGGAGGGAAATTAGCAGGTATTGCGGGCATGATCCTTGCCATCCCAACCTATACCGTTATCAAAGTTATTGCCCGTGAATTTGCGCAGCGGATGAAGCTGGTAAAATTTTTAACACAAAAGATGTAACTTTTCCCCTCTTTTTCGTTATATTTGTATAGACATTAACAAATTACACTAGTATAAACTTAAAATCCTAAAAAATGAGTGACAGTGGTTCAAGTTCAGGATTTGCATTTATTGCAGGCCTGGTAGTAGGCGGCGCGATTGGCGCCCTCGCCGGATTACTTTTTGCACCTGAAACAGGTGAAGAAACCCGCAAAAAAGTAACCGAAAAATCAAAAGAATGGGCAGATGAATTTTATAACAAATTCGATGACCTGAAGGACAGCGTTACCGAAGTGATGGAAGACGTTAAAAAAGGTGCTGCCGAAGTGATGGAAGACGTTAAAAAAGGAACTGTTGAAGTCCTTGATGACGTCAAGAAAAAAACTTCAACTGCTAAATAGCAATTATTTCTGCAGAATATGGAGAGTGGCAATTTCGAAAACTCACTGAAGCAAGCTTTGGTGGGATTAAAGCATTATGTTGATTTGCAGGTTAAGTATCAAAAGTTGATACTCACAAAAAGATTAAGTGAGTTATCATCTATGTTTGCTCTTTTTTTACTGTTACTTGGCGTAAGTGGATTTATTTTACTGTTCCTCTCCTTTTCATTTGTTGAATGGTATACTTCTTTTGGCGAACGATTGCATGGATTTCTGCTGGTTTCCTTATTCTACATTGTAATCGGCCTGGTATTAATTGTTTTCCGGCAACAACTGATTTTCTCTCCTTTGAGGAAGATGTTTGGTAATATTTTTCTTGGAGACGATGCCGATCCAATAACATCCGCATCTTATAAAACAAAAGAAAGCCTTGAATTACAAATTGCCAATTACAAAGATATTCTTGAAAATGAAGAGGACGACCTTAAAGAAAAATTTCAAAAGGCAGGCAAAACATTTACAATTGTAAATGTTGTTCAGGGGATGGCCAAAAGCGTTTATAAAACATTTGTAACTACCTCCAATATTGCCCGAATGACCTATTCGCTGGTCAACAAATTGAGGGGTGGGTCAAAAAAGAAACGACGTAAAAAAGACAAGGGCAAATCGCAAGAGTTGGAAGAAAGCAATGATTAATAGTGATTCGTTTCAGAAAAAACCAACCAAAAAATCCCTGCCAATTGAATGCCAGGGATTTTTTGTTTTCTCGTAAAAACAGGTTTTATACCGTCATTACATCTTTTTCTTTCGCATCGACGAGGTGGTCGATTTTATCAGTAAACTTATCGGTTAATTTTTGGATTTCATCAGCCAGGTGCTTGGCTTCATCTTCCGGCATTCCATCTTTTTCAAGGCTTTTTGCTTCATCGTTGGCGTGACGTCGTGCATTTCGAACACCTATTTTGGTTTCTTCCCCAATATGTTTCGCTTTCTTTACCAGTTCAATCCTGCGTTCCTCGGTTAATTGAGGTACCTGAATGCGAATGATTTCCCCTTCATTCTGAGGATTAAATCCAAGGTTCGCATTAAGGATTGCCTTCTCTATTTCATGGATAGCACTTTTATCGAACGGCTGAACAATGATTTGCCGGGGGTCGGGGGTATTGATGTTGGCTGTTTGTTCAATGGGTGTCATAACACCATAATACTCAACCCTAACCCCACTCAACATATTCGGGTTGGCTTTACCAGCCCTTACTTTTTGAAATTCTCTTTCAAGATGCTCAATGGCATGTTCCATGTTCTCTTCTGCCTCATCAAGGCATAAAATGGCATCATCTGTCATGACTTCTGGTTTTTAAGACCCACAAATTTAACAATTCTTACCTGATAATAACCAAAACAAAATTAGCTTTGGTTTGATATAATTGTTCCTACTTTTTCTCCTTTGACAGCTTT
>JAUXBM010000071.1 GCA_030619415.1 Chlorobiota bacterium | reverse complement strand
GTTTGTGTAAGTTCAAATGTGGAACGGTTTATAATTTCATAACTGTAAAATGTCATGTTGTTGATCACATCGTTTGTTGCAAAGGCAAAAGCCTGTGCCCTTATTTCCATTCCGATTGCAGATCCCTGGGTTTCGGAATGAATGTCACCCCTGTCGTTGAATATCCACCAAAGTGTCTGATCGCCTTTGATAACCTGATCGGCAAGTATGCTACCGGAAATTGTGCCTTCAAATTCTTCCTCCATGGTTTGAATATCGGTATGGCACAATTCATTCGTTATGTCATAATAAGGATAGTCCCCATCTTCGGGGTTATACTCGCCATCACCGTTGTTATCATAAAACGGCGCCAAATAATAACTCTGATCTAAGGATACATCGCCGTGAGCCGGCCAATTTTCGATTTCGCTCGGAATACTGTAACCATCGCTTGGCACAAAAGCCCCAGTTTCCGGATCGGTATGACCAAGAAACTCATCAATCATTAACCTGGTCACTTTATAAAACTGATCATACTCAGCACAGGTTTCTTCATCGATAGATGCACTTCCGGTTACGGTTAACGGCCCTGTCCAGTAATCGATTCCTACCTGACGATAGCGCTGAGCCGCCAATTTCAGCTGGTTATTAATATCCAGCCCGCCAATCCACAATGCGCCTGAGAACATAGAAGTAGCAGTACCCGCTTTTGGGATAAAATACTTGGCTCCAACACCACCTGGCAAGTCCCACCACATGTCGCCGCCGGTATTGATCCTGGCCCTGACATTGTTGACATCTAACCAATCATACGCAGATGCGGGGGCACAACCTGCTGCGGTTTTCTTCAGGTGTCTTCCTTGTTTCTTTGTCCCTCCATATTTATACTCCTCAGCATACAGGCTGCCGGCAAATATGGCCGTTATCCATATGACTATTAATACTCGAGTAGTTATATTCATAATAATCCAATTTTTTTCTTTCTTTTTCATTTCCTTCCTCCCTGGTTGACCCATTAAAAGTTAAGAATCACACCGAGCCTTATCTGGCGGGGCACACTGTAATTATTCGGCTGATCAACATATACACCATATAAATCACGGAACGATTGCGGATCAGTCTGGCTGTTAATCTGACGTTGCCATTCTGTTGCCGACAGGTAACCATCATCATTTGGATTACCGGTATATGGGTATACATCAATCACATTTCTTGTACCCAACAGGTTAAGAACCTGTAGAAAAATATTCAGATAAGCCCTCCTGGTTTGGTCGCCTTTTTCTTTTCCAACCCTGAAATAAATGTCTTTGTCAACCCTTAAGTCCATCCTGAATTGCCAGGGCAATCTTGAACCGTTATAGGTTCCTTTAAGTATGTTAGTGCCGCCCGACAGCGGGGAAATAACAGTTCTTGAAGCGGTATAAGGTATGCCTGATCCACCGGTCATCGTTAAACTAAATCCAGTGTTGCTAAACCAATCGATTGGCCTTTTACCGCTTTTGCGGTTCGTTCGTGGTCCGTTATAGTTTTTGCCTGATGCCCAGCGGTAATCAAAGAGGATATTAAACGCATGCCTTCTGTCCCAGGGCATTGGGAAGGTTGATCTTAAGTTAGGTAAGCCGGCAGCAATTAGCGAGGCAGCAGTTGTTGGCGATGCCCCGGTAGCATCAGCAAACTGTAAAGTATAGGATGCCCTGATACGTGCATTCCGGGTACGACGAAGGTCGTAGGCTATGGTTAAACCTTTTACAGTACCAAAATCAATGTTGTTATAAGAGGTATAATCCTTAGGATAAGCACCGTTAAACCTGTAAACCTGAAGCATTTGACGCATTTCCCTGTAAAAAACAGTAATGGTCATCGAAGAAGTATTGGAAACTTTTTGTGTAAATCCTAACTCATAATCGATTGTTTGCGTGGGTTGTAATGAAGGATTATTTATTCGTCCCCCAACGCTTTCGAAATAATACCACACATTCGCCGGTGTGAATATATTACTTGTTGGACGCTGAGTTAATACATCATAGTGTGCAAAAAACAGGGCTTCATCAGAAACCGGGAACGAAAATGAGATCCTGGGCATCACATTAATCTGCGGGTCATAATCTTTAAATGAACCGGCTGATACCCGATCCTGGTCAGGATCAACCAAAAGAGGGGAAATGCCATTTCCTACATCAAGCACACTGGGGTCTTGTACTTCAATACCATCAGCATTGTACCAGATGTACTCATCTCTGTAGCCCGTTACGAACGCTGGGTCGTCAACTTTGTCGACATATACCACGTAATCATCACCAATATTTGAAGGATGAGATACCTGGTCTCCTTGCAGTTCACTTACCTGACCGGCTTTTATGGTTGGGTATAAACTAAACGGATCATCCAATACCTTTTGGTTTGCATCGTATCTGTCAATACGCACACCTATGTTAAAAACAAGGTCTTTAAATGCGAACTGGTCCTGGATATATCCAGCCATATATATCGGCCGGAAGGCACCAACCGGTCTTGTATAATCGCCATTTTCATCGGTTGCCGTGAAAAAATCGTTAAAGGCAGGTTGGCCCGACAGTTTGTTTCCTTTATAGTCAAAGCCTGCGTAATTGACATATGAATTACCCTGGTTCCACAATTCATCAGGTGAGAACATTCCAACTGAAAATTGATCAGAATTGATACTGGCAATTTGCATATCGCCATACGCATCGTAGTATTCAATTGTATTTTCGTTGGGATCATACGAATCAACCAGGATAAAATCCAGTCCATCAACTTCAAGTCCTAAAAGTTCTCTCAAATTTTTATCAAAAGTTCGCTGGGAAGCCCCGTCATATAATCTGGGATAGAGGATTGTATCAACATGCTGATCATGCGAAATTGCCTGGGGGTTATCCAAATCCAACTGTTGCAAATGAAAGTTGGTCAGATTTCTCATCAGGAACCAAAGTCCTGTTGGTCCATAGTTTACATAACTGTTAACGCGCTGTTCGTATTGAAAACCGAGCTTAAGTGCATGGTTTTTAATATCCAGCGAGGCATCTACCCTGATATTATACTGATCGTTATCATATTTTCCATAACCCGATTTATTGGCACCCGGTATATCATAAATCTGATAGATACTCCTGGGAGTACTTCCGTTAACCAATCCACCACCCAGTAATATATCGGAGAAATTCTGATAATGCCCGATAGGCTGGCCTTCATAAATACTATAATAATCGTTTGTATGTTGTGCGAGCAAAGGGTTGGCATCGCGTGGACTCCATTCTACAAGCGTATCAAAATCCCATGAATTCAGTAACCAGACATTTTGGTAATACTTTCCGTCAACTGTGTCGCTACCAATTTCGAAAGTTGGCGTTTTAAAAGTAGTAAATTTACCCAGGTAACCATACTTGAATAAATCTTCGCGATGGTTTGGATCGCCATATTCACCTTTATACTTCGAGTAGTCAAACTGAATGGCATAATAAAAGTTCCTGAAAATAGAGGTACTCTCCGCTGAACCCGGGAACCGTTGTGAAAATTTCCCATAAACCCGCCAGGTTGTTTCTTTGCGGTACGGGTTTTTATCGTAATTGGCCAGGCTACCTCTGTAGTAATTATTAAAACCAAACCAATCCGATCCATTTCGATAGTAATAACTACCGCCAATGGTCAAATTAATTGTCTCCGTTGTACGGATGTTGATGTTACCAATAAAGTTATAACTCTGTGTACCTGTGTTTAAAGATGTTTTCACATGATCAAGGTCATCCGACCTGAGGAATTCGCCATTTAAGAATGTTCCTGCACCCAGGCCCGAAGGCCTTAAGGGATTCTCCTTGATAAAGTTCAAAGCATCTTCATTGGCCGTATAATAACCTATTGCCGAAGGCCTGTTGTCTTCTATCAAATTAATGTCACCGGCTATAAAGAAACCGAGCAATGAAGTGTTGTTCTTATTTTTTCCACGGATCAGCGGTCCCATTATGTTAAATCCAATGCGGTTGTGACCATAAGGATCCAAAAACTGGGAAGTTTCGAGTTCAATACCTGCATTAAACTGCCTGGCAGGTCCTTTGGTAGTAATATTAATAATGCCTGATGTGGCATCACCATAGCGAGCAGGCAGTCCGCCAAGGATAATATCAACCTGTTCGATAGCTGACTGCGGAACGGCTGTATTTCCAATCACACGAATTCCATCAATAAAGGTAGCTGTTGCATCATCGCGGGCACCACGCACACTTCCCCTTTCACCATCTTCGGAGAATACACCACCAACTGTTGTGGCCACTGCATTGGCAGTTCGTATTGGCATTTTTGCTATTTCTTCAGCAGTAATTGTCGCTCCACTTGCTGTTTGATCCTTATCGATCAGCGGCACTTTATAATCAATAACTTCTACTGTTTCGAGGGTTTCGGCAGTTGCTTCAAGTTCAATGTCCAAAAACCTGATTCTGTCGGCACCTATGGGGACTCCTGGAATAAGTACCGTTTTGTAACCGACGAATGTGGCTTTTACGTCAATTTTTCCGGGAGGAAGTGGCTTAACTACGTAATTTCCATCGAAATCAGAAGTAGTACCACCGACCTGCGATCCCTTATTCTCGACCACAATGTTTGCAAACGGTATCGGCTCTTTGGTGTCTTTATCAATCACCTTACCCTGAAGGGAACCTTGCTGTGCGTACACGACCACACCGGTAAAAAGAACAATACCTAATGTGAGGAGTAAATTTCTTATCATACCTGCAATTTTATATACAACTAATTCCTGCTTTATTTCCTTTGCCAAAAAGGCGTAAAAATACTAAATAATAATGTTCCTTTTTAACATTTATTAACAACAATTAAAACATCCTCAGAAGTAGCGTCTGTTTAAGATTTCTGAATAGATCACTGCCTTCCGAAGATCAAAGCGCGGTTTTCTGCTTTTTTTGAGAGGGGTTTGGAGTTGGTTTTTCAGTTCAGTTGATTGAGTGACCGCTTCACTATAGACTTCTATATTCTTCTCATAGTTGCTTTCCTCATAATAATCATCATAAGAAAAGACTTTGCTTTTCTCTTCATTTTCAATTTCATCCAATGGCTCAGCGCCTGACTCAAACACCACATCTTGTTGTTGAGCGGGCTCTTCCTGGTCCATAATTTGATCCATAAATGTTTCAAATGCCGACTTCTTTTTTTCCGGTTCAGGCTCAGCATCAAAAGTTTCCTGGGTTTGTTGTTTTTGGGCATTTTTTTTCTTGATCCCTTTGTACAATGAAAACGCTATCCATATCACGCCAACGAGGATATAAAGAAAATCTTCAACTGAACCTTTTACAAGCATGAATCAAAAGTTTGTTTTAGAAATTGAATCCCTAAAATTAGAAATAAATTGTACATAATCGCTTTCCGGTGAATGACGAATGGAACAAAAGTAACATCAAAAAGATTTGGGTATTTTATATCGCTGATTACCTATGTTTTATACTAATTTTGAATGAGTTTAAATAGCCTGTAATTGAACAAATGGAGTTTAACTTTTAAATTGTGAGACCTTTGCAAAATACAATAATTTGTCATCCTGAATGCAGTGAAGGATTTTTACATAGCTGATTTTCAGGGCATAAGGATTCTTCACTCCGTTCAGAAAGACAGTCTCAAGAAGTTTTGCAAAGGTCTCATTGTGCAGGAGTACCATTGTTAAATTGAAAAGGAAAATAACGAGCCAACCTGTGTTTATTACACCCGCAAATTAACAAGATCATCAAATGTCATTTCCAGCTTAAATGTCTTTGTTCGATTTAAGGAGGGCAGTAATTTCGTAAGCTGTAAACAGAAAATAGTAGATAAAAAATGTGAGGATAAACGAGACTGCATCATCGCGGTTGAGCCAGGCATATACAAAAATGATAATGCAGTATAAGACGAGTTTACCAAAGTTAACCAGCATATATGCATTTACAAACTTTGCCAGCCTGTTGCTTATTGCTTTTGAAAGCATATTATAAATCACCAGCGTAAATGCATACATAAAAATCAGCAGGTAAGGGTAGGCCGGAGTGATTTTAATGGCAGGAACCCATAAATAAACGGCAAGGCTCAACAATAACAAAGCCGCCGAAAAAATACTAAAGCTACGCATAAAACCAGTTGATGTGCCGTTATTCATATATTTACTTGAAATACACTATTTTAAAAATTCCCTGATGCCATAATAAATTGAAAAAGCAACTGCTGCCAGCGTGAGGACCAGGGTAAATACCGGGAATCCCCATTGCAACCAGTCGTCGAGTGCTTTACCCCCAAAAGTACCTGCCAAAATGATAACAATCATTTGCAGCCCGAGCGAAGAGTATTTGGCATAAAACTTTAGCGAGCTTTCTTTCTTTCTTTTCTCGTCTTTCTTATCCAAAGTTATTTGGCATTTTGAACTGGTAAAGGCGTCGGATCAACATTGGGTTTTGGTGATGGAACAGAACCCATCTGGCACGAGCCCGAAAACATAGCGCCTGGTTCAATCGACAATTTTTTGGTGAATATCTCGCCTTTAAAATCAGAAGTTGACCGTAAAATTGTTAACTCAGTTACCTTCATATTAACAGAAACTTTCCCCGAAATATCCGCACTCTGGCAATTGATCTGGCCTTCGACAACACCTGATGCACCAATTACTATTTTCCCCTTTACTATTATGTTCCCTTTTAATGATCCTTCGATCCTAAAATCCCCACTCGATTCAATATCTCCCTGGATACTTGTTCCCTGGGCAACGATATTCCGGGTTGGCCCTTCGCTATTTCCGTTTTTCATTTTTTTCAAAATACCAGTATATTTATGCGTTTTGCCGCAATTAATTTTCAAAAATACGATAGAATTCGGTAAAAAATTCTTTGTAAGCTTTTACATTCTTGTCGCGGTAAAAAATGGGGTAATTGGTCACCGAAATGATAAATGATTCAAACTCATCCGGATCCATACCCGACAAAACATATTCATCATTATTAAGGGCAGAATAAAAATCATCGGCATCATCTTTGTTATCAAAGTTACCGATGGTTATAATCGTTCGCTGGTTATCGAGCATCAGGCTTTTAATGCGCAATTTTACCAGTCGGAAATATTTGCCTTTAAAGTCCGACATCCTGACTTTTAATGCATCTGTCTCTACTTTTTTAGAGTTTGCGATCATCATAAACATATGAATATCGTCAGGGTTGAAATGATAAATTGACGGCTCAGCCACCGTAGATACCTGTGTGGAATCCCCTTGAGCAACACCGAGACCATAATCCTGGTGCAACATGGTAAGAACCGACCTGGCCATAGCTGACACTGCATTTGTTGGGTATTTTGCTACCAACTCATCTAAAGCAGCGTACAGTGTATCCGGAACATCCACTTTGCCCAACGATATTGCCCTTAAATACATAAATTTAGGAACGTGTGCCGTATCATCAGGAAATTGCGAAATGCCCCTTTCGGCATAGTTTATCACCCTGAAATATTGTTCGCGTTCAAAGGCTTTATAAGTTTTTGAGTACAAAATACCTGCTTTGCCTTTTTCCTTCGATTGATTGATGTAGTAGTCAGGATCGAGAATAACTTTTGCATAGTCGCTGTCGGGATAATTTCCGATGATAAAACTTTTGTATTGGTTTGCTTTTTCCTGATCGCCTTGTTCTAAATAAATCTTATACAACGCATACCATGCCTCGAGCCTGTATTTATTATTCGGATAGCGTTCCTGGAAAGTCAGGTAAGTTTCAAGGGCATTTAGTGTATCATTTAATTCTTCCAGGTACAGGAATCCAAGTGTTTTATAGGCTTCAATAATAAGTTCGTCAGAGGCCTCTTTTTGTTCCGGGGTAAAAGGAATATCAGCCATATAATACTCACGTTTTTCAGGATCGCTGATTTGTGGCTGAACCTGTACGGAATCCGTGACACCAACTTCCGTCTCTTCACCTGTGTCATCATCATAAGCTTGCAATAAAAGTCTTTTGTCAGATAACCGCCAGTTATCTTCCAGCTTCCTGCTGCCCCATTTTTT
>JAUXBM010000202.1 GCA_030619415.1 Chlorobiota bacterium | reverse complement strand
TTTGTATGATGGCCAAGGATGGTTTTACATTTTTCTGCGCCATCGCCCGCAAAAACAACAGTCTGTTCTGAAAGAAATTCATTGAATGAATTTGTATCAATTATCTCAGCCTTTGTTTCCCTAACTTCATTCAATTCATGATCAAAGATGGCTGAATAAACTTCCATCCGCCGGGCGTCAATCATCGGACAAAAAAGACAATCCTGCGAGACGTCCGTTTTATTAATCATTGCGGCCGCCAGGGCCTGAAGCGTATTGATGGCAATAAGTGGTTTGTCAAGTGAATAGCAAAATCCTTTGGCTGTTGAAACCCCAATGCGGAGACCGGTATAGGATCCGGGTCCTTTTGAAACGGAAATCGCGTCGAGTTCATTAAAATCCAGCCCTGCATCTTTAACCACCTTCTCCGAAAAAATGGTGACGTTTTGGGCGTGGGAATTCCGCTCGTGAGATTCTTCGATAGCAACTATATTACCATCAACTGAAAGACCAATAGAGCAGGTAACAGTAGAGGTTTCGATATTTAAGATTTTCGCCAAAAGCTCATTCAAATTTGTAAACCGGATGCAAAGATATGAGGAATTTAAATCCTGATTGTCCGGTTAAGATTTGAATATCCCCTACAGGGAAAGGATAATATTATTAATTCGTTCTTATACAATAATTTATCCGCAACGCGGAATTCGTCGTCGACCGGAGGAAATCCGTATGGAAGGCGATAAATTAGTGTTAAACAAAAGCATCCCTATATGTATTAAAACCTCGTAGAGGTTGTATAAATCAATGAGTTGCAAGTTAAATATTATTTTTTACCAGACATTACTAATTACAAATCTGAAAGAGCATAAGTGTCATTATTTTCAACAGGGAACGCCGACTGTGGATTGCTGACTGCGGATTGCCGACTGTAGATTGGATCAATCCTCCTCCTTAAACAAATCTTCCTTATCTACCTTCTCCACTTCATCCCTGTTTTTGAGTGTCTTCGAAACGGCCCTGTATGGTGCTATGATCACTTCATCACCTTCTTCAACGCCTGATAAAATCTCAATAAACGTGTTGTCCTGAATACCGGTCGTTACTTCAGTCAAAATGGCCATGTCATCTTTAAAAATGAAAATATACTCCTTGACCTTTTCTTTTTTGGTTTTTTCGTCTGGATCAGCCTGTGTGGCGTCTCGTTTTTCCCGTGCTGATCGTTTGCGCCCTGAAGTATCTGCACGGGTGGTGACCGCCTGGATGGGAACAGTTAAAATACCATATTCTGTTTCGGTTTCAATCTCTACTGTTGCCGACATGCCCGGGCGGAACGGGGATTTGATAAGGTCATTTTCTTTTATCAGATCTTCGTAAGATTCTTTCAGCATCATGATCTTCACATCGAAGTTGGTCACCTGGTCAACCGAAACACCTATCGTATTTGCCGATGTGGCTATCTCAGTCACGACCCCTTCAAATTCCCGGTCAAGATAGGCATCTACTTCAATAATGGCCGTATCAAACATCGATACGCGGACAATATCATTTTCATTTACTTCAACGTTAACTTCGAGGATATCCAGGTTGGCAATGCGCATAATTTCGGTTCCTGCCGAAAATTGCGAGGCTCCTGTTACGCGTTCTCCAACCTCAACGTTCAATTTTGAAACAGTTCCATCATTCGGAGCATAAATACTTGTGCGATTAAGGTTTTCTTTGGCTTCTTTTAAAGAAGCCCTTGCACTACTCACCTGGAATTGAGCCGAATTAAAATTCTCCTTTGCTGCTTCAACTTCTGCCTCGGCTACCTGGTAGAGCGATGTGGCAGCATCAAAATCTGCCTTTGAGATAACATCTTTTTCAAACAATGTTTTACTCCGGTTGTAATCCAGTGTAGCTTTATTGAATTGGGCTTTGGTTTGTGCAATGCGGGCCTTTGCATTGGCCTCATTTGCCTGGGAAGTTTTGTATGCTGCCTCTATTCTCTCATAACTGGAGATGTAGATTTCAGGATCAATCTTTGCGAGGATGGCTCCTTTTTTTACAAGATCACCCTCCTTAACAAACATCTCAACCACCTCGCCGGAAATATAAGGACTGATCCTTATATCTTTTGCGGGTTGAATTTTACCATTCGCTGAGACCGTCTCTACAATCGTGCGCGATTCGGCCATTTCAGTTGCTATTTTGGTGCTTTTTGTACTCTGGCTTTTTTTAACAACCAGGGCGATGATGACAATAAGAATGACTGCTGAACCAATGATCAGCCATAACTTTTTTTTTCGTGACTGTGCCATGTGAAAAGTGGTTAATTGAAGTTTAACTTCCGGCCTTAAAATTAGACTTTTATTCTATTAGGAAAGTATAAAAAAGCTACTCTTCTTTTACTCCGGCAATATCGGCAAGTGATAAGCTTCTTCCAAGATAAAAATCAAGAATTTTCACTTTAAAAATATAATCGTACTTGGACGAAGCAAGCTCCGATTCAGCATTGTTTAGCTGGATTTTGCCTACATTGTAATCAGTGGATGTAACCATCCCAACATCAAATTTTTCTTCGGTATATTTAAATGCTTCGCGAAATGATTCAACTGATTTGTTCCTGGCAACATAGGTTTGGTAAGAAGCAATAGCATCTGCATATGCCTGTTCTATATTTTTCCGGAGTACATTTTTCTCATTTTCAAGATTAAGGTTTGCAATTTCTTTGTAGATCCTTAATTTCTTAACATTTGTGTTGACCGAATATCCATTGAAAATCGGAATCGACAGGCCGATAAATAAGGCGCCATTGCGATTATCGGTTAACTGCTGATCGAAACTGACAACCGGGCTGTCAGGATCCAAAAAATCTTCTGTAATCCGGTTTGAATAATTGGTTCCATATTGTCCGCTTGCATACAAGCGGGGACTATTGTATCCTTTACCGCGTGCCAACCCCCTTTCGGCACTTAGTACCCGGTTTTCAGCGCTTTTAATTTCAGGCATAATTCCCAGGGCTTTATTAAAAATCATTCCGGGTGGGATGATGGTTGGTGTACCAATGATCTCCAGCTTTGGTTTTTCAATGTCAAATTCATTGTTGGCCTCCAGGTCGAGCAATTGCATCAAATCGAGGTAAGCAATCATCAGGTTATTTTTTGCAGCAACCAAATTGGCTTCTTCGTTAGCACCCTGTGCCTGAATATCGAATAAACTTCCACGTGCGATGGCTCCGGCTTCCACTTGTTTTTCTGTCCTGGAAATTTGCTCTGCAGAAATATCCACCTGCCGCTGAGCATTATTTACCAGCTCAAGGTTAAAAAGAATAGAAAGGTAAGAGGCGGCAACATAAAGCGACATATCGTTCCTGATTTTGTCAGAATCGTATTTCTGTGCCAGGTAATCAAAATGCTTTTGTTTGGCGTTATTTATTTGTTGTATCCCCTGGAACAAAGTAATCTCGGAACTGATGCCAAAAAATGTTTGTCGGGATTGTTGTGTTGTATAGATATTGGTCTGCGGGTCAGGGGCCCTTCCCCATCCAAAATTCTGGCCTATTGAACCATTGAATGATGGAATCATGTTTAGTTTGCTTTGCTTGTGATCCCTGTAAGCACTCTCAACTTCCAGGACGCTTTGTTGGATTTGAATATTGTTTTCGAACGCGTAATCAATACATTCCTCAAGCGACCAAAGTTCCTGGGCAGCAACATTAATGCTGAAAATAACCATGCCAAGTAAAGTTAGCAGGAAATAAGAAGTCTTATTCATGTGATTTGTTTTTTGGTATTGTCTTTTTTGATTTATCTAAAAACGTGCCA
>JAUXBM010000019.1 GCA_030619415.1 Chlorobiota bacterium | reverse complement strand
GCCCCGATTGATCCATCGGCATTTAAGCCAACCGAATAAACCAGGAAATCCTTTTGCAGAAAGTAATCGCTGCTGGTGGTTGTATTGTAAACCCCCACCCTGCGATCTTGGCCTGCTGTGATGACAATTCCATTATTACTTACAATCTGGTAAATATTGTCAACATTGATTCCAGATAATTCTTGATTAATCTCACAATTACTTACCTTGATTTTATGTACAATCCCACTTTCGTCAGCAGTGAAAACAAATTGTTTTTCTGCTGTTAACGAAAAGTCAGAAAATGTATAAGGAGAGATGCTTAATTTACAAATGGCTTGTCTTCGCTCTATATCATGCAAAATTAGATCGTTGCTCATCAAACCAAGTAAAATAGTGTTGTGGTTAATCCACCTGGCTTTTTTTATCATCAGCTTATCCGTTTCCGCATTGAAAATTTCTTCCTGCTTTCCGTTTTCAAAGATGGAAACATTTCTAAAACCATGATTGCCCTGTGTCACAATAAGCAACTTATCTGAAACTTTATCAATGGAATAGATTTTAGTCGGGACATCATCACCCATAAAATCTTTCATCGGGGGCAATTGCACAAAATCTGTCTGTTTTCCGGTTTTGACATTGTAAGTTTCTACAGTTCCAGCATCGGTTGACAAAACAACATTTGAATTTTCAATAAAGAAGTCGGTAATCGCACCGGCTGTTTTAATTTTCAGGGTAGGATGAACTTCCTGGGCAGAGAGATTAATAAATAAAAGACAAAAGAAAAAACTGAAGACGACTTTCCTCATTGCAATATTTTTCCTCACTTACTGGCGCGCGGATTCTCCGCGTGCTACAATCTATACTTTGCCAGGAATGTAAAAACCATACTTATCTGACATCAAACAAAAATAGCTAAATTATAAATGAAATTGCGTCAGTTTGGTACTCGGAAAATCCGCGCACCAGATAGCTAAATCTGCATTACCTTACCCCCTCACCCATATTGGTTTTCAGGTTTGATTTGGTTTTGTCGCCGCTTTTGCGGTAATCAGGGTCGAAGGTGTTGGGTATGTCAACGGTTACTTCTGCCTGAGGAACATGACACTGCGAGCAATTGAACATGGCCCCGTTAAAATGGCCGAGGTCTTTTTCAATTACTTCACCTTCCTCGGCATCCACAAGGTATTTACCATCCTTTTCAACTACCGTAGGCCTGTAGCTCGTAAAATGTGTTTCGGGTAAGGGTATGGCTCCAAATTCCGGTGCTTTATCAGGCATGTGGCAGCGCAGGCATTTATTGTCGTCAATTTTAATTGGAAGGAAGCCACCTACACGATGCGGTATTAATGGCGGTGCATTCTCGAAAGAGCGATCGATCATTTCGCTTTCACCCCCACGTACTTTTGAATACTCGGGCATATCGGTCAACACCGATTCGTCACCCATTATTAAGTCATCTGACATGTCGATGTCTTCATCGGCGATGTAATCTGCATTATTGTTACTGCTACATCCGACAAGCAACAAAGTGAAGATCATTGCACAAATCATTGGTTTATTCATTATTGCACCCTCCTATATTTTATAATTATAAATTGAAAATTTTAAAGCGTTATCATCACAAACTTCCACGCATCGGCCACAATTGCTGCACTCATCTTTTATAAACCCTGACTTTTCTCCAACAATATGAAGCACCTGTTCTTCGTGGCAAACACCAAAGCATTTCATACACATAGTACATTTTTCAACATCATGTTTTACTTTGATCAGTGAAAACCGGCTTGTTGCAGAGTAAAAAGCGCCAAGGGGACAAAGGTGTCCACACCAACCGTACTCTACAACTAAAAGGTCGAACAGGAAAAGACCTGCAATTACTGCCCAACCCATGCCGAAGCCGAAGATGATTCCACGGTGTAACATGGTAATCGGGTTGATGACTTCAAATGCTGCAACGCCAACAATTGGCGATAACAGAATTCCTAATCCCAATACCCAATAACGGGTTTTCCGGCTGAATGTAAAAAAGCTTTCCTTTTTTGTAAGCTTCCACTTCTTTCGCATCCAGGTTGCCAGGTCGGTAATCATATTTATGGGGCAAACCCAACTGCAAAAACTCCTTCCGGCGATCAAAGCATAAAAAACAAGAACGATAACTGCGCCGATAATTGCATCGGCACTCATGACAAACCCTGCTGCAAATGTTTGCAAAACTGCATGTGGGTCTGCCAGGTAAAAAGTTTCCAGCACGTAGGCTGAACTGTAATTTCCCATTAAGAACTTCCATCCCCACCAGTTGGCTCCGCCGAATAAAATGAGCAGGCCAATCTGAATGGTTCTTCTCAGTATTAAGTACCTGTTCTTCTTAATAATATTAGTCATCATCAAGCAGGTATTCCCAGTCATTCAATACATCTTCCGGAGAAGATTTTTTTGTTTTCTCCTCTTTCAGGTTTTTCAAACGTTCTTCGTCAGCCTTGTCCCATCCTTTGATGTAATGTTCGCCAACTCTTCCGGTTGCCACATTAAGCGGCAAAACAAAAATTGCTGCCTTCTCGGTAATACAGGCGTGTTCGCACAATCCGCAACCGGTACAAATTTCACGATGTACAACCGGTTTCAGAAAGGCATGCTTACCTGTCCGCTCATTTCGTGCGAATTCCAAAGTAATGGCTTCACCAAGCAATGGACACGCCCTGTAACAGGCATCACACTGAATACCCCAATAGGCAATACAGGCCTCCTGATCAACCACTGCAACACCCATCTTTGCTTTGTTGATGTCAGGTTCTTCAGTGTTGATACCATCAATTTGTTTAGCGATAATATCAACATCCAATGCGCCACTCGGACAAACCGGGACACAGGGGACATCTGGGCACATATAGCAGGGGATCAATCGCGGTTTAAAAAATGGTGTACCTATTGCCGTGTGGTCATCAATATTCGCTAACTGCAGAGTATCGTACGGACAGGCTTCAACGCAAGTACCACAGCGGATACATGCTTTCACAAATTTCTCTTCGTCTATTGCAGCAGGTGGCCGCAATGTCAATTCCGAAGCTTTTAGCTTAATGGCTGTTGATCCCCAGGCTGCTCCACCCAAACCCAATAGTCCCGCTCCCCGAAACATGGTTTTTAGCGCATCCCTTCTTGAATTCATATTTTGTGTGTCAGCCATTTAATTAGAATCTATTATGCCTTGCTTATTTTAATAGCACACTTTTTAAAGTCTGTCTGTTTTGATTGCGGGTCGGTGGCATCAAGGCATACCTTATTGATGAGTACTTTTTCATCAAACCAGGGAACATAAACTGAACCTTTTGGCATCCGATTCCTGCCTCGTGTTTCCACGTGTGCTTTCACTTTACCACGCCTCGAATCGATCCAGATCAAATCACCTTGTGCCACTTTGTACTTCACAGCATCATCAGGATGCATATAGCAAAGTGCCTCGGGCACAGCCCTGTAAAGTTCGGGAACCCGCATAGTCATTGTTCCGCTGTGCCAGTGCTCCAGCACACGTCCGGTGCATAACCAAAGTGGATAATCATTATCAGGCATTTCCGGTGGATCCATATACGGCCTGAAGAATATTTTGGCTTTGTTGGTCAGGTCAACTTTTCCTGCCGATTTATCGATACCCTGAAGGTTGCCTTTTGCAATCTTTTTTAATGCTTTACCATAGAAAGCAAATTCGCCCACATCAGCTTTACGTGCATAAGGGTCATATTTTGAATTGAAGCGCCATTGGGTTTCTTTGCCGTCAACAACCGGCCATTTCAATCCACGTACTTTGTGGTAGGTATCGAAATCGGCATAGTCGTGTGCTTTTCCTTCACCGAAAGTTCTGTATTCTTCCCACAAATATTTATGGATGAAGAAACCATAACCATTCCATTCTTCACCATTTGTCCCCATTATTTCACGTCCGTCACCTTCTACTTCAGTATTTGTAAACCCTTCACCAATTGGATCGGGCCATGAATAGGATTTGGCATCTTCATTGGCAAACAGCACATCGAACAAAGTATCCTCGGGGCTGTAACCCATCGCTTTTGCTTCATCCAAAACGTCTGGTAAACCGCCTTTAAGGCCAGGAATTTTCTGCGCTCCCCAAACATCTTTCAGCTTGAACCTTTTGGCTATTTCAATATATTGCCACAGGTCGGGCATGGCATGGCCAACAGGGACCACCTGCTGTTTCCAGTGTTGTGTCCTCCGTTCAGCGTTGCCATATGCTCCCCATTTTTCGTAAATCATGGCTACCGGTAAAACGAGATCGGCTACCTTTGCTGAAACGCCCGGATAACTATCTGAGACAACAATGAAGTTATCCATTTTGCGAGCAGTTTTCAACCAGTGATTGGCATTGGCACTACACATAAACGGATTACAAACATTCACCCAGGCAAATTTAATTTTTTCATCTTCCAGATCACGCAATATCTTCATGATGTGAGAACCGGGCTTAGGGTTTAATGTTTTGGCAGGAATTTTCCAGAGTTTTTCAGAAACTTCGCGGTGTTTTCCGTTGGCAACGACCATATCGGCAGGAAGCCGGTGTGAAAATGTTCCTACTTCACGTGCTGTTCCACATGCGGACGGTTGTCCTGTAAGGCTAAAGGCACCGTTTCCTGGCTTGGCTTGTTTTCCAAGGAGGAAATGAACCATATAAGCCTGTTCATTTACCCAAACACCTCGTGTGTGCTGATTCATGCCCATGGTCCAGAAGGAGACAACCTTTCTGTTTTTCTCCATATAAAGGCTGCCCAATAATTTCAGCTTTACTTTGAAAGAAGAAAGGTCTTCATCCGGATCGCCTTTTGCCAAACCGGCAACATAGTTTAGTGTGTAAGGTTCTAGACCTTTTTTAAACTCTTCGAAAGTAATAGCCCAGTGTCCGTTTGCTTTCGCCCGGTGTTTCATTTCCATGGTATCACCCTCTTTAAACCCCAAATAGCCAAGCGTTACCGCTTCTTCTTTAGAGATTTTCTTTGCCACCTCTTTTTTCACCGTCTGTCTTTCCAGGTCGGTAAAGCCGGGATGGTCAGGTGTACGCATCCCATAACCGGTATCAACAAACCCGGTAGTAAATTGCATATACTTATCAATAAATTCCTGATCCATCGACTCGGGATTGTTATAAACAATTTCGCGGGCGATATAGTTCCAAATGGCCAGATCGGTGTTTGGCTTAAATATGATGTCCACATCAGCAAGGTCGGAACAACGGTTGGTGTATGTTGACAGGTTAATGATTTTGACTCTGTTTGGATCAGATAATTTCCGGTCGGTTACCCTTGACCAAAGTACAGGATGCATTTCGGCCATATTGGCTCCCCAGGTTACAACAGTATCTGTTAATTCGATATCATCGTAACAGCCTGCGGGTTCGTCAATTCCAAAAGTCTGGATGAATGCACCAACTGCCGAGGCCATACAATGTCGGGCATTGGGATCAAGGTTATTCGAACGGAAACCGGCTTTCATAAGTTTCGCCATCGCGTATCCTTCCTGAACGGTATATTGACCGGAACCAAAGACACCAATCCCTGTTGGCCCTAATTCATCCAGGCTTTTTCTCATTTGCTTTTCCATCTCATCGTAGGCAACTTTCCATGAAACAGGTTTAAACTTGCCATCTTTGCTGAATTTTCCGTCAGCACCAAGCCGCATCAATGGCTGTTTCAGGCGGTCGGCACCATACATGATTTTGGCATTGAAATAGCCTTTAATGCAATTCAGGCCACGATTCACCGGAGCTGCGGGATCGCCTTTTACCGCCACGATCTTTTCGTTTTTGGTGGCTACCATAATCCCGCAACCCGTACCGCAAAAGCGGCAAACGGCTTTGTCCCAGCGCCATCCACCCTCAGGTTTTGCAGGATTGGCTGCCAGCATATTTTTTGGCAAGGATATTCCTATGGCTGTGGCTGCTGCTGCAACGGCAGTGGTTTTTACGAAATCTCTTCTGTTTATACCCATGATAATATTTCTTATTGGAAAAGAGGAATGAAAAACAATTTTATTGATAACAATGGCAAACTATGGTCTGAAATGATTCAAACCATAGTCTGCTTTTAATAGTTGTATTATTTATTCCGAATATCTTTTGCGGAATTCTGCTGAAGCAGCTTTACGTCTGGCCACTTCTTCAGGGTCAGTTTTACCGAGGAACCATTTGTGCATTTCACTGTTCAGGATATCATCCAGTAAGGCTTGCACTTTATTGGCCTGAGCAGTTTTGCCATGCTTTTTTCCGTCGGCGATCAATTCCTCAACTTCGGGAACCAACTCCATATAAAAGCGGTCAGCCACTTCAAAATTACCGTGCCACTGAGTGTAATCAGGCCCCATCATAGAAGCTCCCATTCTTGCACGACGACCTTCATGATGCCACAGGAAGAAATAAGTCCATTCAATTTTATCGTCAAATGGAATAGGGGTGATCAATTTTTCTGATTTTAACGCTTTCATCAAAGCAAGTGCAGGTTTACCAAACTTATCATTGTATAAGTGAACCATATTGTCATATTGGATGTAGAAATTTTTCACATAATCCCTGGTATGACATTGGAAACATACATTCTGCATACCTTTTCTTCTTTGTTCCCAGGTAAGGAAACCTTCAGGTAATGGTTTTCCCTGTGCTTCGAATTTAGCCATCGCGGCAGCATCGATTTTCTCTGAAACTTTTGGTCGCAGTGTCCAGCTTATCCTGTCGCCTACATCGTGCGTAACCGGTTGGTCAGGTGTAGCGCTCATGTGGCAGGTTGCACAGGTTGGCGCTGCAGAATAATCCTGACCAACAACCCATGGCTGTGCACCAAGATTCATGTCTTCGCGGTGTGCCCGGAAATTAATCCCGTGTTTTGATTCGTTATAAATTTCCAACTGCGGATGGTCGGGTCCCATGTGGCATTTGCCGCAATTTTCGGGCTGACGTACCTGGGCAATTGAAAAATGATGCCTGTTATGACAAGCTGAACATGAGCCTTTTGATCCATCCAGGTTGATACGACCCATTCCGGTATTTGGCCATGTTTTGGGATCCAGCAAGAGGATACCCATGTCGTTGTATTTAGGATCTCCATTCTCATCTGTCAGGAACTGGACCCTTGACCCATGACATTGCCAGCATCCTGAGGCAGCCGCAGGATTTGCCCCATCCATATATGCTGCATGTCCCTCAACTACTTCTGCCAGCACATTATCCAATGACCCCATGATCATCCCTGCATCGGCATGGTGACTGGTTACGAACTGTTCGGCCTCTTCGGCATGACACTCAGCACAGTCATTTGGGGTAACAATTGTAGCAATAAACTGTCCTTCATGTTCATATCCATCAATGTCGCCTTCTTTGGCCTGGTGACATTCGAGGCAGCCAACGCCAACTTCAGCATGTTTGCTGTTTTTCCATTGTTCAACAATTACTTTGCCGACGCCTTGTTCTCCGTGACAGCTAATACAGTGTTTTGTACCGGCATCCAAAATTGGAGCGGCTTTGTAATCAGGCATTGCATGCTGCACTTCTTTCCAAAGTGCCATCAGTAGCACCACGATAAATACAAGACTTAGCACGCCGATAATGGTTCTTTTTGTGTTTAAACTTGTTGCCATTTCTGTAAATTTTTGGTTTATATATGTTATTTGATTATTCTAATTTAATTAATGTCCGAATATTTCCCAGACGGTGAATCCATTTATTGTCAACAATCCGAGAACGCCAATCCAAAATCCAACTTCTTTGCCAGGGAAAACTTTATCGAAGAATTTATCGATAAAAGGCCAGAAGAACAGGATACCAATAAAGACCATTGGTCCCATTACCCCAACCAGCAGGTTTGTAATTTTTAACCAGCGGAATACGGCGAAGAAGTACCATTCGGGTTTAATGTGTAATGGTGTTACATTTGGATTAGCCGGGTCGCCAAGCTGGACCGGGAACAAAATTGAGAGTACCAACAGCAGCACCATGATAATAGATACCATGATCAATTCTGTAAAAACATGGTCAGGCCACAAAGGGAAAGTTTTCTTTTCCACATCCTCATCACCTTTGAATTTTAGTTCCGTTACACCATGCGCCCTGATTAGGTAAACATGTATGCCGACTGCCATAACAAGTAAAATCGGTAATAGTACGATATGAAAAATGTAGAACCTCGTCAATGTGTTCTGACCAATCTCACTTCCACCCCGCATAAAATCTGCTATCCACTCGCCAACAAAAGGTGTTGCACCGGCGATACCGGTTCCAACCTGCATTGCCCAATACGACATTTGTTCGTAAACAAGCGAATAGCCGGTGAATCCAAAGATCACACTCAGCAGGAATAAAACAACACCAAACATCCAGTTTATATCTCTGGGCGCCTTGTATGATTTTGTGAAAAATACCCGCATCATATGCAATATCAATGAAGCGATCATAATGTTGGAAGACCAACGGTGTATGCTTCTAATCAGCCAGCCATAATCGGCAGTGTATGTAATATATGCAATGCTATCATAAGCTTTGTCGGTATCGGGCACATAATAAAAAACGAGCATAATACCTGTTATCACCTGAACGGTGAACATATATAAAGGTGTTCCTCCCAGTGCCCACCACCATCTTTTCAGGTGATTTGGGATGGGTTCAGCGGTCAGTTCGATCAGGGCATCCTGATCAACCGGAAATGATTGTTTAAGCCAAGCTCCTAGTCCCATAATCAGCCCTCCGCATCTTTAAAGTAAATAAATACATTGTCATCTTCAATCTCTGTATGATACGTCTCCAGAGGTCTTGGTGGTGGACCGGCAACCACATTCCCGTCTTTATCAAACCTTCCGGCATGACAGGGGCAGTAAAATTCCTGGTTATCTTTTTGCCAGTAAACCGTACATCCCAAATGTGTACACACAGTGGACATGGCCTTAACTTCCCGTTCGCCGGTACGTACAAGGACGAGGTCTTTTCCCCGCAAATCGGTGATCTGGCGGGAGGCGTTGATGGGCAGTTCATCCAGGTGCATGGTGAATATCCGCCGGGTTACATCGCGCTTTTTTGGAGTAATAAAGCGGAAACCCATTGCGGTTATTCCTGCGAATGCACCTCCTAATGGAATGAATGCCAACATGTTTTTTAATGCATCTCTTCTGTCCATATAATTGTTGTTATTGGTTTATTTCTTTTTGTTGTCGGAGTTAAAGAAAGTCGGTTTGAAAGTGAGCATGATCCATCCCCAGTTGTTGGCGTTTTTGTAATTGCCACCTTTAAGCACCTGCATGGTTTCGGTAGCAAACATATGCGAATATCCGCCCTGGATATTAACTGCTTTCGAAAAAGTATATTTCACAAAATAGTCCACCTCCATTCCGAGCCCACTGCCGTAATCTTTAGTAAGGCCGGTGTCATTATCAATGCCTGAAACCGTTGCAGCAGCCATAAAATAATGGTATCTGCCACCAAAAGCCCATTTTTTAATTTTGAATAGCAATGGAATATAGATATCGATCAAACCATTCTGTCCATTATAATTTCCCACATAAAAATAATCCATCCAGCCGTTAAACTTGTGGTTGGTTCCATAGAATGGCGAGAAAGACTGATCCTTATAGTCCTTTTCCTGTCGATCTAAAGTTGAAGTACCTGATAAATACTCTCCGCCAATTCCGAAAGAAAACACTTTAACCAGGTGAAAAGAGATATCGGCTGCTGCATAGAACGCGGATAAATCGTGGTTCTTGCCATTTTTCCCTAACTGATCATAAACAGCGACATTGAATTTGATTTTTTTTCCTTTAAAGGAATACCTGGCACCAATGGTTTGACTAAACGCTATTTTTTCATCATACTTTTCCGGGTTATCGTCAGCATCGTAAGGCAATCCGTTGTTGAGGAACAAAACACTTAAACCAGATTTACCGAATTGACCGTGGTAATGCAACCATTGGATGGTTTTGTAGTTTTTGTTACCATATGCCACTTTGTATAGCGATTCCTGCATGGCATTGTAAGCAAAACCAAAATCGAGTTTATTGTTATCTCCAAAAAAGAATTTAAACACTGCGGCATCATGGCTACGTGCCTGCTGTGCCCAGCCAACACTACCAAATATACGGTGGTCATCGTAAATGATTTCCTGTCGGCCTACTTTTAACGACAATACATCGCAAAAACGCACTTGTGCCCAGGCTTCGTGTACTGAAAACCCATAAACATCGCCCTTGTTGAGTTGGTTCACATCTCCCCAAACCCTAACATCCTGCAGGCTTAAATACACTTTAAATGTCTCATTGGCAAAAAAACCATTCAGCCGTGTACGTTGTGAAATAAAATTGGCCGCTAAAGCGTCATCAGGGAAGAGCGTTTTGTAACCGTGTCGGTATTCATACCGGGGTCGTACCTCTGCGGAGATCTTGACGGTTTGTGCGACTATATCACCAGCAATGAAAATGAATAGACCGGCAATTAAAAAAGGGAATAAAGCTTTTTTCATACAATTGGTTTTTAGTTTTTGATTTCAGAAAATAAATACTGAATTTCAAAAATAGCGATAATTGCGACTGGAATATCACATAAAATGAACCCGTGCAGATATTTAAAAAGAATCTAAATAAACCAAGCTCAGGCAGTTGAAAATGCGACTTACAGAATAGTAATGGCGGTAAAGTCTAATAATATCAAGGAGGTAGAAATCAGGAGATATATTCTTCGAGCGTATATGATTTCATGTATTCAACAAACTCCTGAGCAAGTTTGTTAACAACTTTTATCCGGATACATTTTTCGATAGGACAAGGCTGTCTTTCAACCGGGCACTCCATGTCTTCAACCTCCCCTTCTATGGAAGTGTAGATCTCATAAAGGATGATGTCCTCCGGTTTCTTTTTGAGCGTAAATCCTCCCCTTGGGCCACGGTACGATTTAAGCATGCCTACCTTCACCAATCGTTGCATAATTTTACCAATATGGTGCTTTGAGTAACCGATTTTGTCAGACAATTTAATGGCATTGACAGGGACATCAGATTTTGCAATCTCGATCATGCTGTGGATGCCTATCGAAGCTGCATCAGAAAAGTTGACGATGTTGGCCATAAGGGTGTAATAAGGTTTCGTGCAAATTTAATATTTAATTATTTAAGTAAATGAATACTTGAATAATTCAAAATCCTAACAATTGAAATATGTCTGTAAGATACCTTTCCGGATGCGCCCCCTCTGTCCTATCGGACATCTCGCCCTCCATACGGACTCCCATCCGGTCGAAGGGGGAGAAATTGTTGATTGTATCAACAGCCAACTTGCCAGTATCAAGTTGCTGGATAGCTGAAACGAAAAAGCCCGGACCAATTGGGCCAGGCTTTACTATGAATAGTTGAACGTGCTAAAAGTCCATTAACTTATCCAGCTTTTCCTGCATGATTTCGGTTTGTTCTTCGAGGCTTTTTCGAATTACTTTTTTCGCGACATCATAAGCTGTTTTGCTATGGTAAGCAAGCCGTATATCGGATTCAATGTTTGTTTTGCCGATCTTTTTATAGACTTCAAACAGTGGTATTACCCTGCCCAGTTCCTGTGCGATTATGCTTTTTGCCGCAGCCACTGTTTTGGTTACCGAAGCCGCGTCTTCCAGGTTTAACTGCTGGTTGGCAATGTTGCTCTCAATCAGCGCCGCGACATTCGTGGTGATGGTACCAGCGAGTTCCAGTTTGGCTGTTTCGGTTGCCTGGATTTTGGCGGCAGTTTGTGATTCAGCCACTGAGTTACCTGTTGCGACAATGTATTCCGGGTAACCGTCTTCATCTGTCATGATCTGTTTTTTCCAGGCATTTTCCAGTTGGATATCCATGGGCAATGCGCCGGGAGGAACATAGAATCCATCTTTCTTGTATTTC
>JAUXBM010000237.1 GCA_030619415.1 Chlorobiota bacterium | reverse complement strand
GGTGCATTAATAAAACTCAGACGGCATGGCAAGGATGGTGAACTTTTCAATGTTTATAAGCTCAGAACAATGCATGCCTATTCTGAATATCTTCAGGAGTTTGTTTATAAAACGAGCAATCTCCAGGAAGGCGGAAAGTTTAAGGATGATTTCAGGATAACCACTGAAGGAAAATTTTTCAGAAAGTTTTGGTTTGATGAATTGCCGATGATATTTAACGTCTTAAAAGGGGAGATGAAAATTGTGGGTGTCAGGCCATTAAGCTCACATTATTTTAACTTGTATACCGATGAGCTGAAGGAAGAACGGGTCAAGCATAAACCCGGACTAATACCTCCTTTTTATGTTGATATGCCCAAAACGCTGGACGAGATTATGGAATCGGAAATGAAATACCTGAAAGCGTATTCAAAACACCCATTCACCACCGACCTGAAATACTTCTTCAAAGCCTGGATAAACATTATATTCAAAAAAGCCAGGAGCAAATAATTATAAGCCAATCAGGCACTTTTTTTAAATATTTCTTGGTTGATAATTTTTGTTGAGTACTTTTGTTACTCAATATTATGCTCGAAGCGCTAATCACATCTAAAACCAGGATCAAACTATTGCTGAAGTTTTTCCTGAACAGCAACAACACCGGCTATTTGCGTTCGCTTGAACCGGAGTTTGGTGAGTCAACAAATGCCATCCGGCAGGAACTTAATCGTTTCGAAAAAGCCGGCTTATTGGAATCCTCCATCGATGGACAAAAGAAAATATTTCAGGCCAACACCAAACACTCTTTATTTCCGGAACTAAACAGTTTGCTGATGAAATACGTCGGTCTCGACGCAATCATCGAAAGAGTGATTAACAATTTAGGCGGGTTGCAGGAAGTGTACCTTGTGGGTGATCTGGCTAAAGGATTGAACAGTAGCCTAATTGATCTTTGGTTTTTAGGCGATGGGTTGGATGAAGCGTATCTGAAATCTTTGACAATAAAGGCTGCGGAATTTATTCAACGTGAGGTACGCTATTCAATTATTACCGATGAAGAACTTAGCAGGTATATAGAAAGCACAGCGAAAAATGAAATTTTGCTGCTTTGGAAGGCCTGAAGTAACTTTGGGTTGAATAACAGAATTTCAGTTACTTACATGATTTTCATGTGAGTTAGAAGGCGAAGCTGTATCTGGCAGAGTGCATAGGGCTGAGCGCATAGTTTGAATGATGGCAAGGAAGCAAGTTAATAATTGTTAAGAACTTGATAGTATGAAGCTTTGCATTATTTTTGCCGCTTGTTTTTTAAAAGATAATTAATTGCTTTAAAACAGAAAGAATGAAAAAGATAACAATCATCGGACTTGGTTATGTTGGTTTACCCCTTGCCGTTGAATTTGCAAAGAAATATCCCGTTGTTGGATTTGACATCAACAAACCAAGAGTCAACGAATTAAACAGCGGACACGATGCCACGCTTGAAGTGGAAGACGACCATCTTAAATCCGTATTGTCTAATGTACAGCCTGTCAAAAATGGACTGTTTCTAACGACCAATGTGAATGATATTGCAGATTCAAATATCTACATTGTTACAGTTCCCACGCCAATTGACAATTACAAGCGTCCCGATCTCACGCCTCTGATTAAAGCCAGCGAAACCATCGGCAAAGTGATTGCCAAAGGCGATATTGTTATATATGAATCCACTGTTTATCCGGGAGCCACTGAAGAAGACTGCATCCCGGTCATCGAAAAGGAAAGTGGTTTAAAATACAATGAAGATTTTTATGCGGGTTACTCGCCCGAAAGGATCAACCCGGGTGATAAAGTTCATACGGTAACAAAAATTTTAAAAGTAACATCAGGAAGTACACCTGAAATAGCCGAGGAAGTTGACCAATTATACAAGAGTATCATCACAGCCGGAACACACAAAGCGGCGACAATCAGGGTTGCTGAAGCTGCCAAGGTTATTGAAAATTCGCAACGTGATATCAATATTGCATTTGTTAATGAATTGTCTGTAATCTTCGGTAAAATGGGTATTGATACCCTGGATGTACTGGAAGCTGCCGGAACTAAATGGAACTTTCTGCCTTTCAGGCCCGGTCTGGTTGGCGGACACTGTATTGGCATCGATCCTTATTATCTAACGCATAAAGCACAGGAAATCGGTTATAATCCTGAGATCATTCTTGCCGGCAGGCGGCTGAATGACAGCATGGGTTTTCGTGTGGCAGGTGAGGTGGTAAAACTGATGATCAAAAAAGGGCACAAAATCAGCCATTCAAACGTCCTGGTAATGGGAATTACCTTCAAGGAAAATTGTCCGGATATCAGGAATTCAAGGGTGATTGATGTCATCGAAGAGCTTCAATCGTTTGGATGCAATGTAGATGTATTTGATCCGTGGGCCGATAAAGCCGAAGTAAAAGAAGAATATGACATCAACCTGAAAACCGGGATCGACAAAAAAGATTATGACGCTGTTGTTGTTGCTGTGGCCCATGATGAATTCAAGGAAATAGACATCAACAGCCTCCGCAATGGTAGCGGTGTTTTGTACGATAT
>JAUXBM010000113.1 GCA_030619415.1 Chlorobiota bacterium | reverse complement strand
CCGATCAACAATTCAAGCATATTAACACCGGCTTCAGATATAACAGTTCCGGGTCCAAATATTGCGACTACGCCCGAATCGTAAAGGTCCTTTATTTCCTGGGCTAATTCAATCTTTGCCATAAGTATGTCCCCCTGAGGATTATAATCCGGTAATTAATTCTGAATAGAAATAATTATCTACTGAAATGCGGTCGCGGCGCATGCAAAATCAGATGGTTTGGATGGTTTGGACTGCATTCAGTAGATCACGATGTATCCCGGAGACTTGTATCTAAGCTGGTTTCCGTATATGATTATCAGTTCCTTTACGATTCGGGCGTAGTCGCAATATTTGGACCCGGAACTGTTATATCTGAAGCCGGTGTTAATATGCTTGAATTGTTGATCGGGGCCAGAAAATAAACAATGCTGAAATTTCTTTTCGTTTTCGTTGCCACTTTATTATCCTGGCAGGTCTATTCTCAGGACACGGTAACTGTAATGCAATATAACCTCCTGTTTTATGGAGTAAACTCTGACTGGTGCGATCCATCAAACAATGATATTAACGATAAAGATGAATACCTAAAAAAGATCATCCACCATAACAAGCCGGATATTTTTACGGTCAATGAGATCGGTAATTCGCAAGCCATTCATCAGCACTTGCTGGATCAGGTATTGAACACAAATGGTGTGGAATTTTATGCAAAGGCCAATTTTCTTTCTGTTGCCGAGTCGAATTTAGTAAATATGCTGTATTACAATTCTGAAAAGCTAATGCTCAAAAATCACACCATCGCACAAAGCTATATCAGGGACATTAATGTGTATGAATTATATTATCGTTCTGACGATCTCGGAAACGGTGATACGGCTTTTATTATATGTGTAGTAGGACATTTAAAATCGAGTTCCGGCAGCGCCAACGAAAACAAGCGGAAAGTGATGGCCGAAAATACAATGGACTATCTCAACCAACTGGACGACAATGCCAACTATTTGCTGATGGGGGATTTCAACCTTTACTCGCCTACCGAACCGGCCTACCAGGCGTTTCTTTTCTACGAAAACCCTTCGTTGCGCTTTATTGATCCAATTGACCAATATGGCGAATGGCATAACAATGATGATTATAGTCATGTTCACACCCAATCAACCCATGCGAATAGCAATGGGTGTGCCGCATCCGGCGGTATGGACGACCGTTTCGATTTTGTGCTGACATCACAAAGTATTCAGGATGGCTCTCAATTTGTTAGCTACATTCAGGATAGTTATTGGGCTGTTGGTCAGGATGGTCTGCATTTTGACAAGTCAATTAATGATTTACCCACAAATACCAGCGTACCAAATGATGTGCTTTCCGCACTTTATGAAAATTCGGATCATTTGCCGATAACCCTAAAATTGATGGTTGATAAATCGCTGGGGGTGGATGATTGGCAGGCAACTGGGTTTCATGAAATACGAATAATCAACCCGGTGAATCAGCAACTTAGCATTGGCCTGGATGCAAAGTGGCGGACTCATTTAAAAATTGAAATACTCGATTTGAGCGGTGGCATATTGTTTCATGAAGATTTTCACGTTGAAAAAGGAAACGCACAAATTGAAATACCAACAGCTCATCTAAACGCTGGATTTTACCTCATCAGGTTTATTGATGGAAACGGCAAGAAAATGGTTAGAAAAATAATCAAAAATTAATTCTTCAGCCTGGCGGCTTTTTTCTTTTTCTCGAAATATGCCAATCCATCTTCTGTAGCTACACTTCGCACAAAGTTTTCGAACATCTGCTCAAACATGGTAGTAAACGAGAAATCCTCGGGAGGGAAATTTTCAATATTGTGAAGATCGATTAACCGACGAATGTACAGACGCGCTACAAGTTCAATGCTGACATCGTTGCGGTACATACCCTGACTAATGCCTTTCGTCAGGTTGATCTGTATTTTATTAAAAATAAAATTGATGCGATCTTCAATGTGCTTTTCAAATATTTCAGGGTACATTTCCTCATATTTATGAGTGACCGAGGGGCTCAGGCTATAAAACTTAGTCGCCATTTCTTTAATTACAGTAAACAGGATATCTATCGCATCGTAATATCCGTCAAAATCGTGATCAACAAATATTTCTTCAAACTTTTTACGCTCATCGGCCAGCAAAGCCTCAACAAGCATCTCTTCATTTTTGAAATACTTGTCTAAAAGATCCGGGGAAAAGGCAGGACTTTTATAAAGCTCATGCAGAGTTACCGATTCGATACCATCGTCGTTGGCAATGGTTCTGATTTGATCAATTAATGTCTTCAACTCCTCGCTCATAAAATGAACACTCCTTATTATCGCGGCAAAAATAAAAAAATTAGGGAAGGCTATAGACAGTATTAAAATGAATTTCTAACAGAGTTATTCAATCAACAGCATTTTTCGCTTTTGCACATTAATTCCGGCCCGTAGAACATACCAATAAACACCTGATGGCAATTGATGTTGGTAAGCATCAAATCTTTCTACATATTTTCCAACGCCCCTGTGTTGATCATCAATCATTGTTGTGATTAACCTACCATGAATGTCGTAAACAGCAAGGTGAATGTCAGCCGGTTCTTTTAATTTGAACGAAAAATAAGTTGTTTGCCTGAACGGATTCGGAAAATTCTGCTCGAGGCTGAAGGGGGTTGCATCTTTCATGGCAGTGATACCTGTTGTGATGTCGATGATCGCGGTCCACATCGACATTTTCCCTCCTTGAAGTCTTCCCCAGATCGGCCTAACCTGCCCATCGAAAGCTGTAATATTTGTATAATCACCAAAGAAGACACTGCTAAACGGAAGAAATGGTTCTTCGCTGATTTGCATATTTTCAAACGTTGCGCCACCATCAGTTGACCTGGCCATGTAGACATCCGTATTGCTGTCGGTATAATTTCTCCGGTCGTAAAAAACAATATAAATATCCCCGTTCGCCTGATCAATTGTCATCCAGCTGAAAAACTGCTGTTTGCCCGGTTCGTCATCGTTGACCCGCTTAGGCTCCGACCAGGTATTACCACCATCAGTTGATTTAGAAATCCACACATCTGTATCGTCAGTACCATTTCGCTGATCAGTCCAGTTTACGTATATGGTTCCATCATAAGCCGAGTTACTGATATCGCAGCAAGTAATCGGAAGGCCATTGCATCTTGATATCCCAGGGATGTCATAATCCCAGCCACCGGGTTGTTCACTAATAAAAATATCTTCATCCAACCATGTAACACCTCCATCCAAAGAGCGATCGAAAACGATGCCTTCCGGCCCTGACCAGGCAACATAAACCTCACCATCCGGCCCTACCGCCGGTACAGCACCCTCGGTTGTATTGTCACTGTCAACACAATCGCCCGATATTTCGTTAATCTGTTTCGCATCGGTCCATGTTTCACCGGCATCGGTCGATTTGCTGAACATGATGTTACTGTATTTATCAGGTGCTGAGGTACCATACTGATCAAACTGCGTCCAGGTAACATAAATTGTATTGGTCGCACTGTCAACCACCGCCCATTCCTTGTCTTGTTTCTTTGTACCATTGAGGCCCATAAAGCTTCCATCCGTCCATTCAAGATTATCAATATCAAACTTCTGGCAAACAATGCGGTCAATCCATGTGCCTTCCACAGGATTGGATAAATGGAAAAAATAAAACCGGCCGGCCGTATCTACAATCACACAAGGGTCACCCCAAACACCATATTCGGGAGAAACCAGGTCGCCCCTTGTCCAGTTCCAACCACCATCGATTGAATAATAATAACTTCTTAAATTAGCACCGGCAACCAACTCATTGGGGTTCCTGGGATTCATGGTAATGGAGGGTTCGTTAGGACTTTGCTCATCGCTGATCATCACATTTTGAAACTGTGAAAATCCTGAAAAACCAATACATAAAATAATAATAATGAAAAGAAATCTTCTCATATTCTTGTTAATGGTTGCTAATACTGATGGGTTCTCAATCCATCATTTCTGGCATATATTGCGAAATTACAATAAGTTGAGCAAATACAGAAATTTTATTTCCTATTTTTGGTATTTACTAAACCTGACCATCCCTCAATGAAAAAAGTTGCATTACACTGGCAGATATTAATAGCACTTATACTTGCCATCATATACGGATTGATATTTACAACATCGTATAAATTAACTGCCGATTCGTACAAAATACTTGACCGCAGGCAGGTTCCTCCGGCTATCCAGAAGCAATTACATGCTTTAGATGAGAAACAATACGATACATGGACAGCTTTTAACGAGGCACTGCTGCAGCTTCCCAACTATGAAGAAGTTGAATCATACGATCTTGATATAGCACGTGCAGCTTATTACAACCCACCGGTTTATTACGTTAGTTGGATGGGGGATCTATTCATCAGGGCGCTCAAAATGCTGATTATTCCACTGATATTATCATCATTGATTTCTGGGATAACCAGTATCGGGTCGGGGACTAACCTGGGCAGGCTGGGATTAAAGACCATGATGTTTTATGTAATGACCAGTTTTTTTGCGATTGTCACGGGGCAAATCCTGGTCAATATTTTCAGGCCCGGAATTGGGGCAAACATAAATTTTATCCAGGAAGTTGATGGCCTTGTTGAAAAACAGAAATCGGTATTGGATATTGTTGTTGGGATTGTGCCCGAGAACATTATCCAGGCGATGGCCAATAATCAAATGCTTTCAATTATCTTTTTTGCCATCCTCTTCGGATATTTCATTATGAAAGTATCGAAAAAACACAGCGAATTTTTGAAAAACTTTTTTACTGCTGTGTTTGAGGTAATGATGAAAATAACACTATTCGTGATTAAATTCACACCACTCGGTATTTTCGGCATCGTTGCAAAAACAGTGGCAGATCAGGAAGACCTGGGAGGTCTTGTAACAAGTATGGGTTTATACATGCTTACCGTGATATTGGCCCTCGTTATTCATGCAGCGATTACCCTTCCGCTAATTGTAAAATATGTTGGAAAGGCGAATCCTTTAAAACATTTTAAAAATATGAGCACTCCCCTACTAACAGCGTTTTCAACATCATCATCAGGCGCGACCTTACCGCTGACCATACAGGCAGTTGAAGAAAAATCGGGGGTATCAAATAAAATCAGCAGTTTTACACTGCCGCTGGGGGCCACTGTAAATATGGACGGAACCGCTTTGTACGAATGTGTTGCAGCTATTTTTATTGCACAGGCTTATGGTGTTGAGCTCACATTCATCCAGCAAATCATTATTGTGTTTACAGCCCTTTTGGCTTCAATAGGAGCCGCAGCAATTCCGATGGCCGGACTCGTGATGATTACCGTAATTTTAACCGCCGTAGGATTGCCGCTTGAAGGTGTTGGATTAATTCTGGCCGTTGATAGAATACTGGATATGTTCCGCACAGCAACAAATGTATGGAGCGACAGTTGCGGGGCGGTGGTTATTGCAAAAACAGAAGGGGAACATCTTAAAGTATAAACAGAAATGAGCAAACCAAAACGAATAGGAATCCTAACCGCCGGAGGCGATTGCCCCGGACTAAACGCAGCCATCAGGGGTGTGGGTAAAACTGCCATTATAAAATATGGCATGGAAGTTATCGGGTTTAATTCCGGCTTTCTTGGATTAATCAACAAAGAATATACAGTTCTCGAAGAATCGATGCTGTCGGGTATTTTAACTGTTGGAGGAACCATTCTGGGAACTTCACGCGAAAAACCATATAAAAAAACGGGGCATCTCTCCATCGACAAACCCAAACTGATAAAAAATCATTACGATGAAATTGGACTGGACTGCCTCGTCATCATCGGTGGTAACGGTACAATGAGAACTGCCGCATTGCTTGCAGAAGAAGGCTTGAATGTAGTTGGCTTGCCAAAAACCATTGATAATGATGTTTGGGGAACAGACCAGACCTTCGGCTTTGATTCGGCATTAAACATCTGCACCGATGCTATCGACCGCCTCCATTCCACAGCCAACTCCCACAAGCGGATCATGGTCATCGAGATCATGGGGCACCATGCCGGATGGCTTACCCTGTACGCAGGCATGGCAGGCGGAGGCGATGTGATACTTATTCCGGAATTGGATTACAGTATAAAAACTGTCAACAATTACCTTTTAGACAGGGCAAAAAACAATAAAGACTATTCGATTGTTGTGGTG
>JAUXBM010000070.1 GCA_030619415.1 Chlorobiota bacterium | reverse complement strand
TCTTCAGAATACATGCTAACAATATTAATGGTTCAACGTCCTGCCTGTCCTTTAATACAAGCTGGTTACAGATTTCATATTTTTCTTTATCCTTGTCGGACATAGCGTGCAAAAATAGCAATAATTAACTTTCTTTCAATAGTTGGCAATGCTTGTTTATTATGTGGTTATGCAAAGGTCTCGAATTGTGACTATTATTTACCTTCTGAAATGTTACCTCCTAATTTGGGGACCTATTTGTAAAACCTTGAATTATTAAAGATCAGGTAGCCAATATTAAACAATACTGTCCACTCATCCCCAGGGTTATCGAAATAATTTACCGCTATGCCAATTGGCCCGATAGGTGTGTGATAAACAAGCTGTGCAGTACCTACAAGATATTGATAGGATAATGGTTTACTTAACTGGAATGGTTCATTCAATATTTTCTGATGCGGCACATAATAGTACGCTTCAAAGCGAAGCTCCAGGTTTTTATAAATATCAAAAATGGCCTTCGCCCCGACACCGCCATACGAGTAAGCCCTGTAGTTTTCCAAAAACAACGATTGCATCATTGTAATGGGCGCGTAGGGTGAGGCGATCAGCAGACTCGAAACATAATTGTTCAATAGTGGTTTATTGGAATAACCAATATCAGCAGAAATGCCAAAAATAAAAGGTTTGAAAAAATTAAAATATTGTTCATAATGAGCGCTTAACAGGAAGAAATTCAGGTTTCTCCGATATTCCATTTCTCCTGAAGCAGTGGAGCCGGGAGTTGTGTGTTCCTCACCGGCGTAATAATTAAAACCGAGATAGAACCAGCTTCCTTTTGAGGCATATTGTTTCCGGTTCAGGTTATCCCTCTCAAACTCGATATAGGGATTGATAAAATAAAAATTGGATCTGTCGGCGGTATCTGTTCGTTTAAAATAATTATCCTGATAATACAACGTATTAAGGTTGATATTGGCAACACCAATTCGTGCAACATGCGACAAGCCAATCGGCGTTCCAATATTCAGGTCGAGGTAATTCTCATCAATAACAATATAAGCTGGTGCCTGATCCTCATAGAAATACCTCGATCCCCTAAAATAATTTTTCCTGGATATTAAAAAATCCAGCATCACATAATAAGGCACCCTTCCCTGTTGTTCAAATTTAGCCACAGCCAGAAAGCTGTTGTAGAAAGTCCCAAAATAGGTACTTAAATCGAGGTGTTTACTGGTTTTACCCAGGTGCTGTAAACCAATCTTAATGTAAGCTTCATTTACTACAGAGGAGCTAATATATCCACCAAACATAAGTTCAAAAGGATCAGCAACCGCAATATCAAAGTTTATATCATACCTGTCCGTTTGCTCGTTATAATGTAATGAAGGATACACAGTGCGGACATTTTCGTTGGCCATCAATCGGGTGTACTTCTTTTTAAATTCATGGCTATTCAGGGTGTCGTCTGAAATAAAAATTGATTTCTGGAAATAATGAACCTGCCGTTTATTGACCCCGCTAAATGTTACGTCCCCAATAATTACCGGCGGTTTCTTCGCGTTGAAAGTTGACCTTTTCTTCAGCAGATCATCATGTTCAACCATTCGTTTAAGTCGGTTTTTTAACAAAGGCATCACCCTGATAGCCGCTGCATAGCCACTATCGATATATTGTTCAACTTTATTAAACTGAAATACATTTTCATTGCCTGTTATGGTTTCAATCAAAACCCCATTTGTAGTATCCATCGTAAAATCAGCTTTGCGCATCAACATATTCTGAATTTGTGAAACCACATCGTCAGCATCTGGTGATGAATAATTACTGACAGCTTTACTACCAATGACAAAATCAGGATCAAATTCTTCTTGTGCAATAGCTACCGGAAAATTATCGATCATCCCACCATCAAAAAGCAACTTATCATTTACCTTTATTGGCCTCACAAAAAATGGAAAAGTAATTGATGCCCTGGCTGCTTTCGCAAGATCACCATCCTTCAATATTATCAATTCTGAAGAGTCGATATCTGTTGCCACACATCTGAAAGGAACAAAAAGGCTATCGAAATTATAATTGGCTGCTGCTGCTGCTCCAGCATAGAACTCCATCATCATATAATCTAAATCCTGAATATTGTAAATATTGAATGGCAAACGCGCCTTTAGTCCATTATCGATGGCAAAAGGAATCGTGATCCAGGATGGGTTGTTTTCATATTTTTGAAAATAGAAATATTCGCTTTTTTTGTTCCCCCGGTTGAATTCATAAAGCTTGCCGTTGCTAAGAAACTGATTGATCTGATCAGGTGAATAACCTGAAGCATACAGGGCGCCAACCATTGCACCCATTGAATTGCCAATAATGTAATCGATGGGAATGTTATTCTCTTCGAGTGCTTTCAGCACACCGATGTGCGACATTCCCTTTGCTCCTCCTCCACTCAGCACAAGTGCGGTCGCCTGCGGGAAAGCAGCGAATGGCAACATCACAATCAATAACAGACACAGCCAGAACGTTTTGATAGTCATAAATAAGTGCATTCAACGTTAAGCGAGAGAGCATACAAATTCGTTCAACGAAGTTAAGAATAACTGGGTCATAAAAAAGATGCCCACTTCATAAAAGCAGGCATCTTCAAATTTTAGTGTATGATTTGTTAAGCTTTTTGCAGCGCCTGGTCAAGATCATAAATAATATCATCCACAGCCTCAATGCCTATGGAGAGTCTTACTAAACCATCGCTGATACCTGCAACTTTTTTAGCTTCCGGCGAAAGTTTGGAGTGCGTCATAGAGGCCGGATGCTGGATCAAAGTTTCTACGCCCCCCAACGAAACAGCCAGTACTGCTAACTTTACATTGTCCATCACCTTTTTACCGGCTTCAACACCACCTTTCACCTCGAATGAGATCATTGCACCCGGGCCATCCATTTGTGCTACACCCAATTCGTAATGAGGGTGCGATTTCAGTCCTGGGTAAAGCACCCAATCCACTTTTGGATACGACTCCAGGTACTCAGCAATTTTCATTGCATTTTCCTGTGCCCTGTCAATCCTAATCGCCAACGTTTTCAGACCTCTTCTGGCAAGAAATGCCTGGTGCGGATCGATGTTGAAACCCATATTCGTCATTACGTACTTCAACTCCTCAAACATGGCTTTATCCTTCGCAACCACAATTCCGCCAACAATATCAGCATGACCATTAATAAATTTGGTCATTGAATGCAACACAATGTCTATTCCAAAATCAAGTGGTTTTTGCAGATAAGGGCTGCAGAAAGTATTGTCAACACAAGTAATAATATTGTGTTTTTTCGCCAATTCTACAGCCTTTTTAAGATCGGTAATTCCGATGGTAGGGTTCGCCGGGGTTTCGAGGTAAAGTAACTTTGTATTTGGCTTTATCGCCTGCTCAATTTCTTCGATTTTCGTGGCATCGACAAAATCAGATTGCACGCCGTATTTCGGATACAACTTTTCCATTATTCCCCGCGAAGGGCCATACAGTGCATTGTGGGATATCATATGATCGCCCTGGCCCAGCAATGTAAGATAAACAGTATTTACGGCCGCCATTCCTGATGCAGTAGCAAGTCCGCCAAAACCATTTTCCAGGTCAGCGACAGTGTTTTCCAGGTCTTCAATTGTCGGGTTACCCAGTCGGGTATAAATATATCCCTTCTCTTCGCCCGAAAAAAAGCGGGCGCCCTGATCGGCACTTTTAAATTTAAATGTTGAGGTTTGATAAATGGGGGTAACGGCACTCCCCTTTTCATCGGTGATTCCACCGGCGTGGATTAATTTTGAGTCAAAGCCAATATCTGATTTGTCCATAAATTATTTGTTGTCAATACTAAATTGCTTTTTTATTTTGATGGTTATCCCGCATTTACAAACTAAAACGGCCAAAAATTATTGTCGTTCCAAATTTGTTCCTTCAGGTCTTCATTTAACTTGTGTAATAAATGATGATGCCCTTTTTCCCAATCGGCGAGCATCTGGTACATTTCCTTTTCGTTGGGATCGGTTGCTTCTTCGGCACGATTGGAATATACCTCAATTGCCCGGTTTTCAAAATCGATGGCTGCAGAAATTGCAGCAGCTTCAAATCCGGCAGCATTGATCTCATTCTTAACTTTTTCTGAAAGGATCTCAACCACCGCCTCATCTTCTTCGGGTGCCGGTTCGCTCTTCAGGAATTCCTGGTACTTCTGGTAATTTACGAATTGCTTCGTCAAAAACTCGATGTGGGCGTCTTCTTCTTCGGCCATCATTTCGAATATTTTTTTTGCCGACTTGCTTTCGGTCTGACGGGCAGCCTGGGTATAAAATGCTTTGCCCCGCCGTTCTAGTAAAATCGCAGTCTTTAAAACTTCAACTGCCTTATCAGTTTGTTCCATATTAAGCTGTTTTAATGTTCGTTTTTAATGGCTGCAAAGTTAGATAATAATTGACAGAACATAATTCATTTATTCCATGAAAAGTATTTTGGTTTAAATTTGTCTTTTATCAAAATTATCCGCCTTCTGAAAGAGCACATCCATAAAATCAAGGCCCTGTTATCAAAGAATAATTATTCAGGAATTTCTGATATCAAACAGCTTCCGCTTTCTGGTTCAAACAGGATTTATTTCCGGGTTATTTTCGAGAATCAAGAAACAGTACTTGCAGCTTACAACCCCGATGTCAGCGAAAACATAGCCTGGTATTCATTTACACAACACTTTTTATCAAAAGGTTTACCAGTTCCTGAGATATTAGCGCGCGACGAAAGCTATCGGTATTTATTGCTTCAGGATTTAGGAAATGTAAGTCTCTTCGATCAACTGGCCGGCGGATTTACCGATCCTGTGAAAAAGTTATATACAATGGCCGTGCTTGATTTGGTGCATTTTCAAACCAAAGGCATTGACGGATTGGACTTAGATGTAGCCTACCCTGTTTCGGCTTTTGATAAAAAGCCGGTTTTATGGGACCTGAACTATTTCAAATATTATTTCGTAAAGCCTCATGAGTTAAGTTTCAATGAAAGCAAATTAGAGGCTGACTTCCAGCGTTTTACTGATTTACTTCTTATCCCCGATCCAGCTTATTTCCAGTACCGCGATTTCCAGGCACGGAATATCATGATACTTGACGATAAGTTATGGTATATCGATTTTCAGGGAGGACGAAGGGGACCATTGCAATACGATTTAGTTTCGTTGCTATACCAGGCCAGGGCAAATCTTCCAGTTGAGTTTAGGAGGGAACTATACATGATTTATCAAAATGAGCTTGAAAAGTTTATCCCTGGCTCAAAAGAAAACTTCAGTAAGTACTTTCCTTATTTTATTTATTTCCGTTTGATGCAGGTTTTAGGAGCTTACGGTTTCCGTGGATTAATTCAACGAAAGGGTCATTTTTTAAACAGTATTCCTTTTGCTGTTAACAATTTAAAACAACTTTTAGAAGACCACGCCATATCGACGGAATTCCCTGAGTTGACAAAGATTTTTAAACAGGTAATCAACCTGAAGCAATATGAAGCTGAGGAATCAACAGCAGAAAAATTGACAGTGAGCATCAATAGCTTTTCGTTCAAAAAGAAAGGTTACCCACTCGACAAAACAGAGAATGGCGGAGGATTTGTTTTTGATTGCCGGTCGTTACCAAATCCTGGCAGGATAGCTGAACTAAGGAATTTTACCGGCCGCGACAAACCAATTATCGATTATCTTAAAGAAAAGGTGGAGGTGGCGCAATTTTTAGAAAATGCATTTAAAATGGTTGATCAGAGCATCACGAATTATCTCGATCGTGGGTTTGATCATTTACAGGTGAATTTTGGTTGCACAGGTGGTCAGCACCGCTCAGTTTACAGTACCGAAAAATTGAAAACCCATTTACAAAAGTATGGTGACGATATTATCGTCGATACAGAACACCACGAAATCAAGGATTAAATATGCTCAAACAACAATGAAAGCATTCATCCCGGCAGCCGGACTTGGCACTCGTCTTGGTCATCTCACAAAAGATCAGCCCAAAGCACTCACGAGAGTATATGGAACGCCGATGCTCGAACTGACAATTGAGCGGCTCAAAAAAAAGGGTATCACACAATTCATGGTCAACATTCATCATTATGGTCAGCAAGTCGTCGACTATATTCAATCCAAAAATAAATTTGGTGTCGATATTGAAATATCTGATGAACGTGATGAACTGCTTGATACCGGTGGTGCCATCTGGAAAGCCCGCCGGTTTTTTAAAGGAAATGACCCTGTATTGGTTCACAATGTGGATGTACTGTCTGACATCAATTTGAAAAGTTTGCTTATTTACCACAATGAAAACAGCGCCACTGCCACATTGTGTGTTCGTCAAAGAAAATCAGGCAGGGGATTGTTGTTCAATCAAAATATGAGACTTATAGGATGGGCTAACTTTGATACAGCAGAATATAAATGGGTAGGTGAGCCTCTAAATAATTTTGATCATTTTGCCTATAGCGGCATTTATATCGCTGGCCCCGGGTTTGCCGAAAATTTACCTTATGAAGGCAGTTTTTCCATTGTAGATGCATGGTTGGCAATGGCCAGGTCGCAGAAGATCATTGGATACCATGATGAGTCTCATTACTGGTTTGACCTGGGGACTGCGGAGAAATTAAAAATAGCTGAAGAACATCTGAAAAAAATAAATAGTTGAAAAAGTTTTTAGAAAAAGTCGCTGATTACATCATTGAAGAAGTCGCAGAACACAGTCTGGAAACCGTCTTGGTTTTTCCCAATCGACGGTCCGAAATATTCCTCAAAAAATATTTGAAGCAAAAAGCGACAAAAAGCCTGTGGTTGCCCGAAATGTTCACCATTGATGAATTCATTGTCAATGCTTCCGGATTGAATGAACTGGATCCAATTGTAATTGGATTTAAACTCTACGAAATACACAAACAAATTGCCGGCAACAATGCCCGGGACATCGATGATTTTTTGTCGTGGGCACCAATTATGCTTGCCGATTTTAACGACATTGATCTCTATCTTTCCAATCCTGAAAAGATATTCAATCATCTTTCGGAGGCCAGGGCCATGCAGGAATGGAACCTTGATGGCAGTCCATTAACAGAACTTCAGCAAAACTATTTATCCTTCTATCATTCGCTTTTTGAATATTACTCAAAATTAAATGAGACATTGAAAAAAGAGCAGGCCGGCTATAAAGGAATGATTTACAGGAACGTTGCAAATAATATCGAACAGCTTACTGCCGGTTTGCCATGGAAAAGGTTCATCCTGGTTGGTTTCAATGCACTTTCAAAAGCAGAGAGAAAAATATTTGGCCACCTCGTTAATAATTGTGATACTGAGGTTTTCTGGGATGTTGATGAATACTATTTTTCAGGTAATAACAGGCAAAACGAAGCAGGTCGTTTTATTAACCAGTTAATTGATGAATGGGGTATCAAGGATGTTAAATGGGTAAGCAATGGTCTTTTATCTGACAAAGATAAAACCATCAATGTGGTTGGTGTTCCAAAACGTATCGGGCAATTAAAATTTGCCGGGCAAGAATTGGAGAAACTCATTGAAAATATTCTGAAGAATTCAAATCCTCAGAATGAAAATGAAGTATTACTCGATACAGCTGTGGTTCTTGCCGACGAAAACCTGTTAACGCCGATGCTGAATTCATTGCCGGTTATTCAACGAACAGACGGGTCGTCAGTTGGTTATAACATAACAATGGGCTATCCGATATCGGGAAGTCCATTCAACCACCTTATCAATCAATGGCTTGATTTGTTGATCCTTCAAAATCAAAACAGGAACAATAAATGTTCAGTGTATTATCTGTTGGGATTACTCAACAACCCAATCATCCTAATGGTCATTAACCATTTGACCAACAACAAGGCGCACAAAATCATTCAACAACTGACAAGCCGGAACAGTGTTTTTTTGAGTCTTGATGAAATCAAAGATATCCTGACAGAATATGAAAAAACAGTCAGTCAACTTTTTGAATTAACCATCCTG
>JAUXBM010000116.1 GCA_030619415.1 Chlorobiota bacterium | reverse complement strand
GGTTTTACGGATGATCATCATATCAAAAAGTCCGTCATCAGCTATTGCATTGGGCAATTGCATCATTCCACCCCCATTGTATTTACAGATGCCAATACTCATGGTAAATACTTTACCCGAGAACACATTTTTCCCATCTGCAACAATATCAAGGTGGAGGCTTTTATATTGAAAAAGGCTTGATATCAGGTTAATCAGGTAAATGATTGCCCCACCTTTGCCTTTTTGTTTCATGATATTGGTTTTCTGGGCTACAAGGGCATCGTATCCCATCCCGGCAATATTTATAAAATACCTGTTTTCTTTGTCTTTCGAATGCAGGTATTTCACCCGGCCAACATCCTGCCGAAAAGTATGACCTTTTAATAACAACTTTACCTGCTTTTTATAGGATTCGGGCATTTCATACATCCGGGCCCAATCATTTCCGGTTCCAACAGTGATCATTCCAATTGAAATTTCCACTGTCGGGAATCTTTTTTGTTTGAAAATTCCGTTAATAACTTCGTTTAGGGTTCCATCTCCACCAACTACAATAATTTTTGTAAATCTTTGATTTTCAATTAAATCGCGGGTTAATTCTATGGCATGATACTTCCGTTCTGAATAAACGATATGCATGTTGATTTCCGCTTCTTCTAAATATTCTTTGATTTTCGGCCAATCGCGTTTACATTTATTACTTCCGGCGTGTGGATTTACCACAACCAGCCATTGATTATTTATATCATTATTTTCAGTCATGCTTCAAAAGTAAGTTTTTTACCTTTTCCGGGTTGACTTCTTCCATGCAATGACAATTTCCTGATTTCCAGCAATCGCTGCAATTCTTATCCAGAACAACGAAATGGGCATTTTTACCAAGCGGGGCCCACCTTCCGGGATGCATCGGTTTGATGGGTGGATAAATCCCGATGGCTAATTTACCCAATGCAGCAGCGAGGTGCAAAGGTCCCGTGCTTGCTGCTATCAATCCATCCGACTCGTCGATAAAGCGGATGAATTCAACAAGGGAAAATGCGCCGGTCAGATCAGTAAGCCTCTCCCTATTTTCTTCTAAAAAATCATTCATCAAGCCCCTTTCCTGTTCAGTTCCCGTAACAAAAATTTTGAAGTGCTCCTGAGGCAAGATTCGGATCAACTCAGCGAATCGATCCAGTGGCCATTCCCTTGCGCTTCCTTTCGATTTGGGATGAAGGATAAGGTTGAATTTAGTCGAGTCAAGCAGTTTTTGATGTTGGTTATCTAATTTATTTTTAACCTTAAATCCATAAAAACGGGCAATTTCTTCGAGTGAAGGAGTCCGATCAATGCCTGTGATTGGTTGGAGTAACTTAAAATTCAATTGTGCCTCGTGCAAGGCTGAATGTTTGCGGCTGAGGGGTACAAGTTTGTTACAATAAAGATAGTGATACAGCCTACCGGTGCTGCCAATGCGGACGGGTATTTTTGCGTTAGCAGCAATTTTTGCAATTTCAGGATTGGGGAAAACATGGACAATGGCATCAACTTTCAATCCTTTGAAATAATTGATCTGCTCATTTTTTGGCATTTGTTTTATCTCATCCCAATTCAAAAACCCATCAACATGCCCCGAAAGAGAAACTACTTCTTTTGTGTAGTTGCTTCCAAGGAATAAAACGTTGATGTTCGGATCGAATTTCTTTATCGCCCCAGCCATAGGCAAAGTCAGCACAACATCTCCAATACTGTCGGTACGACTCAATATAATCCGTTTAGCCTGCTTCATGTTTCGATTTGTATAGCTGACTCAATTTATTGTATTTGCTGTAGGTTGCATAGGCAGAAAGCCGGCAGATTGTGAACCCCGTTTTACCATCCAGAAATCCCAATTGAATAAAATAACTTTGAAAAAATTTAAAGACGGGACCCAACCAGATTTTATACAGCGGGGCTTTTTTCCCTTTCTGAAAATCAGCTTCTGCACCGAGTGTGGTAAATTTTCCAGATTGCCTTTTGTGGTCATCAACCGAATTGAATGAATAATGAAACAGGTCGCCGTTCAAATGTTTTAAACGCCCGCCCTCAGCCAATTTAAATTCCTCATGAATGATCAGTCCTTCCCATTTTCCTTTTCTCCGGTCGAACAAACGCATTTTCCTGTCTGGATACCATCCACAATGATGCACCCACTTTCCGGCATAATTTGTTAACCGGTTCATTTTGTAACCATCAGCGATGAAGTTATTCTTCACCCCAAGAATTGACTTTTTTAATTTATCCGACACTGCTTCATCCGCATCGAGCGATAAAATATGATCAAATTTTGCCTGGGCATCAGCAAAGTTTTTCTGCTTCACATACCCATCAAATTTTCGTTGGATAAAACGGGCGCCAAATAACTTTGCAATTTCTTCCGTTTTATCAGTTGAATACGAATCGGCAATCACAATATCATCTGCAATATCGGCGACTGATTCGAGGCAACGTGCGAGGTTTTTTTCTTCGTTCAGTGTAATGACAACTACTGAAAACTTGACCATAGAGGATGTGTAAAAGTCAAAAGTAAGAAAAGTTTCGTGATAAGTTAAGACTTCCAGAAAGCGGGGGAGAGGATAATCAGCACCGTAAATAGCTCAAGCCTTCCGAGCAGCATTAAAAAGGACAGAAACCATTTTGATACCGACGACAGAAATGCATAATTCTCATCAGGGCCCACATCGCCGATTCCCGGTCCGATATTACCGAGTGTTGCAATCGTAACACCCATGGCCGATTCAAAATCGAGACCGAGCAATGACATAACCAGAATACCAAATCCATAACTAATTATGTAAATAAAGAAAAAGGCCATCACATTGAAAATGATATCTTGAGATACAGTTTTACCATTAAACTTGACTGGAATAATTGCATTGGGGTGCATAGCTCTTTTGAGTTCTGCCCAGGCGTTTTTGAGTAAGAGCAAATGCCTCACCACTTTCATTCCACCGCCTGTTGAGCCTGCACTGCCGCCAATAAACATCAGGGCAAAAATGAAGATCCATAAAAAGACCGGCCACATCAAATAATCAACCGTTACAAAACCGGTTGTGGTTAGTATTGAAACTACGGTGAAAAGTGCATTTCGAAAGGATTCTTCAAAATCCGTTGATCCTATAAATAGGAAACCGAAAAAGATAAAAGCGGTTACAAGAATAATGATCCAAATGTAAACTTTGAACTCCTGGTTTTTCCATAACTTATCAAACTTACGATGCAAGGCCAGGTAGTGAAGGGTGAAATTTGTACCGGCTAAAATCATGAAGCCGATGATGACATATTGCGTATAGGGGGCAAATGAAGCAATGCTGTCGTTTTTGGTGGAAAATCCTCCGGTAGCCATGGTGGCAAAAGCATGGCAAACCGAATCGAAGAAATTCATTTCACCCAACCAAAGCAACAATACTTCAACGATTGTAAACAACAGATAGATACCCCAGAGCCTTTTGGCTGTTGCGGTGATCCGGGGGTGTAACTTATCAGGCGTAATGCCGGGCATTTCGGCAACCAGCAATTGCATGCCCCCGATGCCTAAAAATGGCAAAATTGCCACTGTTAAAACGATAATCCCCATACCGCCCATCCAATGGGTCATTGCACGCCAATAAAGTATGTTTTTTGGCAATGCTTCAATATCATCTAGAACGGATGCGCCCGTTGTTGTGAAACCTGAGATGGTTTCGAAAAAGGCATTGGTAAACTCCGGGATGGCCCCACTGAGCAAAAAAGGCAATGTTCCGAACAAAGAAGCAACAATCCAGCTCAGTGTAACAATCAGGTAGCCTTCTCTTTTCCCAATTCCTTTTTGCTTGATTTGCGGTTTAACAATAAACCAAAGCAGGACCCCCGTAACGCCTGTTATTCCGGCAGATAGCAGGAGTGGAAAAACCGACTCGCCAAAATACCATGCAAATAAAAGTCCGCTGAGCATAAATGCCGATTCAATCATCAACAGGAAACCCATCACCCTGATAATGATCCTGACATTTATAAACCGTCTTTCGGGCATTGAACGAATATCTTAATGGTTAAAATTGTTTCTTGAAAAACATCTTTTCCACTTTTGGGGTAACGCCTGACAACGTAAAAACCACCACTTTATCATCTTCTAAGATTTGGAAATCACCAACAGCGATAAATGATTGATCACCCCTGATAATGCCACCGATTAAAGCACCTTTTGGTATCTTCAGATCGCGGATCGGTTTTTTGGTAACTACCGAACCCGGTCGGGCAACCAACTCTACAATTTCAGAATTGATACCGCTGAGGACTTTTAACGAGGCCACCTCATCACCCATTGAATAACGGATAATATGACTGGCAGCAATCAGCTTTTTATTAATGATGGTATCGATCCCGATATTTTGTGAAATTTGAATATAATCAACGTTTTCCACAAGTGCAATTGTCTTTTTCACACCAAACTTTTTGGCGTGCAGACATGTAAGAATATTGGTTTCGGAGCTGTTGGTAACGGCAATAAACGCATCCATATTTTCAATGCCTTCTTCCTCAACAAGATGAATATCGCGTGCATCTCCGCTGATGATCAAGGTTTCGTCTAAAAGATTGGTCAATTTCATGCACCGGTCCCTGTCGTGTTCAATCAGCTTGATGTTCAAATCATTTTCCATGCGTTTGGCAATCACCTTTCCAACGCGGCCACCGCCCACAATCATCACGTTATTGATATCTTGCTTTTTCTTGCCGCCCAATTCCAGCAACTCGGTGCATGCCTCCGGCTTGGTGATAACATATACTTTGTCATCGGCATGGAAAGCTGTATCTCCTGTTGGAATGAATATGTCTTGGGAACGGTTTATAGCCACTGCCCTGAAATCGAGGTGACCTATTTCTGAGGCTATTTGTGTGAGGGTCTTTCCGACAACAGGCGCATCTTTCTCTATCTTGATCAGAAAAATGGAAAGTTTGCCACCCGATAAATCATAAATTTCTGTAGCAGCCGGCTGTCCTAAAATTTCAATTACCTCTTCACCGGCAAGGTCTTCAGGGGAAATTAAAAAATCGATTCCCAGTTCTTCGTAAATCTTTTGATTTTCTTCAGAAAGATTTCCCAGTGTATTTACCCGTGCGATGGTCGTTTTAGCTCCAAGTTTTTTTGCAAGAATTGCTGTCAGGATATTGGTTTGCTCGTCGTGAAGCACCGAAATAACAAGATCGGCCTTATTTACATTGGCCTGCTTAAGCACACCCACCGAATTCGACTCGCCAACAATGGTCATTAAGTCGCTGTGTGACTCCACCATTTTCAACAACTCTTCATGAGGATCGACGATGGTGATATTGTGATTTGAATTCACCAGTGCTTCTGCTAAATGAAACCCAACCTCTCCATCACCGGCTATGATAATATTCATGACTAAAGAATTAATGCGGCAAAATTATAATATTTGGTGATTACCCAATCCGAGACCTTTGCAAAACAGCCTCTAATAATATTAAAAATCAATGCAAACGTTTGAAAACGAGGGAATGATCCGTCTTATCCACAACCTCATAATTGGCTATTGTGTCGCCAACATTGTAATGGTCAATACCCAGCAAAGGCTGATAATAAGGCTCGACCATAATTAATTCAGCATCAAACGTTGCTGCTTTTTTAAGGAAACCTTCACCATAAACAGCAGTATCCATTTTCTGTAGCTGGATGTAGCAAAGATCACCCTGGATCCTGTTGAAATTTTCAACTTCATTGAAGAAGAATGACATGGGCGCAACTATATTCATCCCCTCTTCCATCCCACCGGCATATTTCAGCGCTATTTTCCGGTTTTGGCCGGGAGAAAACTTTTCAATAGAAAGTTTTACATTATAAATGGTTGAGGTTACCAGGAAGACAAAAAGGAACAGCAACAGGAAAATGCTGACGACCTTTGGTGTGCTAAAAGCAAGTTTTGTAATCTTACCCTCCTTTATGGCTTTGAAAGTAAGTGTGATCATGATAACCAGGTATGGAAAATTAAGGAGAAAGTATTGCCGGGATTTATGCATGGCTAAAACCCCGGTCATCAAAGCTACGAGTACAGCAAACCGTGTAAGATTTGTGTGATTTCGGTAAAGGTACCTGAAACCAACCATCATGGCAAAGAGCATAAATACGCTAAAGACAATGATTTCC